>CADBUA010000560.1 GCA_902797665.1 uncultured Lachnospiraceae bacterium
CCTCCATCTCATCCCCTTCAGTATAAAGTTTTGAAAAGCTGATTCAATCGACCTGTAGTTTAATCTGAGATCTGGAGCAGGCCAGGCATGAGGGGGAGCTTTCGGGTGAAAGATGCTGTATCAGGAAAACAGGGCCGGCTTCCGCCGACCCTGTTTTCTATCAATCGTCTTTTATGAATATCTTTCTATTAATTCTTCCTATTGCGTATCTTCTGCCGATTGTTTCTATATAATTGCTTCTGCCTGTCCAGTCGCAGGCGCCTGTAGGCATTCGGCCGGCTGCGGGCTTCTACGCCCGCATTCAATGTGTGCCCGGCCTTTGCCTTTGCTTTTGAACTGTATGGCCTCGCTCATCGGCAAGCATTCAAAGCGGACTGGGCAGCTGCAATTGTTTTCTATGGATGGCTCCAGCTCGTCAGATTCCTTCCTGAAAATTCCGACTCAGGTGCTCTTCGGAAGGAAGGGGATCAGGATATTTGCCAGGTTGTGCACGTTACGGGTCTGAATCAGCACCTTACCTGTTCCAGAGAACTCATTGACAAGTCCTTCGCCAGAAGTAAAGCCAAAGGTTCCGGAAGCAACGCGGATGTTGTAATCGAGATTGCTGTCCCATGCCACCACATGCTCATTGTCGATCGCGAGGGGCTTTCCACCCTGCAGATTCAGCTCCACAAGATCGCCGAACGCATTGACCAGAAGATCACCCGACCCCGTGGTCTCCATGATGAAGAATCCACCGGTTCCGCCGAAGATCGCCTTGGTCACGCTCTTCTGAGAGACCACGTTGTAGGAAACTGTATTGTCACAGGCCAGGAAAACGCCGGTGTTCAGGCGGTACTGAACCGGGCCGACCTCAAGCTTTTTAATGCAGCCCACAGTCGACGGCGCAATCCCGATTACAGCCCCATCATTCTGACCGGTTGCGACGGTGATAAACACATTTTCCCCGGATACCGCGGAGCGCGCTGCCGCTTTCAGGAAACCACCAAGCCCCTTCTTGTCGGAGTTGGTCGTTCCTTCAAGCACGACATCCTGCATGTAGACCATCGCTCCGCTTTCAAGCTTGATCTGTTCGCCTTTTGCCAGTGTGACCTGTACCAACGGATTGTCAGAGTCGCCAATCATTCTGAGATTCATTTTTTTCCTCCCAAATCTTTCTGTGGAAGTCCCTCCAAAGGACCTTTATACCAAGCGCTGTCTTCGATCCACAGTCTTCCCGCTCCAAGGATCTATTTTATTATACCGGAAACCATTCGAATCTGCCAAGTGTTTCACCGGTATATGCCCGCCCCGATTTTGTCGCAGTCTCTCGCGTTCGCGGGTATATAACAAAAGGGCGGCAGAATTCACGGGTTCAAAGCCGAAGCCTTCCGCGGATCCGGCGCGGATCCGCATCGTTTCATAAAAGTTTAGATGTTTGTATGAACTGAGAATTGCAAAAAAAGCGAGAGCGCTCTCCGCTCCCGCCAATCTCCTGTCTTTCCTGTCATCAGACGATGGCCATTTCCATCGATCCATCCAGGGGATCCTTCTCACATGACCACCCGGTTCCGCCCGCTCTGCTTTCCAATGTACAGTTTTTTATCCGCCTGCTCAAAGGTCGTGTCCAGGGGATCTTCCGGATCATGCTCCTCCAGGCCGAAAGTCATACAGACATGGAGCGTCAGATCGCCGAAGGGGATATCTGAATGCTGGATCTTATACCTCAGCTTATCCAGCATCATAAAGGCATCATCCCCGTTCATGCCGTTGAGGATGAAAAGAAACTCCTCCCCGCCCCAGCGTGCCACAACCCCCTTGTCTTTGACGAACTCCGTAAAGACACCGGCCAGGAAGACAAGGACGGCATCTCCAGCGTCATGCCCGTAGGTGTCATTGATCTTCTTAAAGAAGTCAATGTCCCCGATGGCCACGTTGACAAAAAAGCCATAATTCCTGGCGTCATTGGTTACCTTCTCAAAGTAGCTGTAGGCCGCCCGCCTGTTCATCAGCCCAGTCAAAGTGTCAGTGTCGGCTAAGTGGGTCAGCTCCATGGCATAGTCGATGAGCTTTTTCTCGATCTTCATCGTGTCCTGGGAAAAAGCCAATGTCACGGCCATCAGGGTTCCGAAGCTGCCGATGGTGTTCAGAATCTCCTGCGCGATGATGGCATTTCTTTGCATTGGAAAGATCGGGCTGTAATACACTGTGTATAAAAACAGGGAGGTCATGAAAGAGAAAAGGCCCAGACACTCGAGCACTCTCACCTTCATGGAGCGGAACCCACTGCTTAGGATATTGACCAGGAGTGGTGAAAAAAAGTACTGAACCCCGACTTCCCAACCATAGAGCAGTACACATAGAAGGCACCAGGCCAGGAGTGCAAAGACCAGGAGCGCCTCGGCCAGGCGCGACTTTCCATTGATCGTCATCCCAAAGATCTCAAAGTAAAGCAGGAGAAAAGCCAGCGGAAAGACAAAGGTCCAGGACCTGTCCATGAGATAAAAAGCCAAAGTCTGCAGAAAGGCATAGGGAACCAGTACAACGATGACATTTCGTATCATCATTGCATTCTTCTTTGTCTCAGTCGGGCTTTTGACATCCTGATTCAGGAATTCAAAAAACCTCTCAAGCGTTCCCTTTGCCATGGTATCTCTCCCAAAAATACGCTTATACCCGCGAGCGTAGGTTCTGCGAAAAAGAGGCGCAAGCAAACATATGCCGCCCACGCATCTGACAAATCCGAATGGTTCCCGTGATCAATCTATGAATGCCTCATTCTCTCATCGCATGCTTCTTCTTTTTCTCCTCGTACATCAGCTCGTCCACCGTCTTCAGAAACTCCCTGGGGGCCGGTTTCATGTGCAGATCATACACCTTGCATCCACAGGAGGCCGAAAGACAGAAGGGCTGCTTCCCAGTCTCGTTGAAGGCTTGCATGTTGTCCCGAATCCGGTTCGCCATCTGATCCAGCACAGCCCCATCCGAGATATCCATGATGATGACAAACTCATCTCCTCCATAGCGGTAGACGGTCCCCTTCTTGCCGATGGTATGCGTCATGATCGTGACCGCCGTCTTCAGCGCCATATCCCCGGTCTCGTGGCCGTAGGTATCATTGATCTCCTTGAAGCGATCCATGTCAACATACATGCAGGAGAAGTTGTGGAAGCGGTCCGCAGTGGCTACCCGGAACTCCAGAGTGCTGTCGAGCATCTGCCGGTTTCCGGCTCCTGTCAGGAAATCGGACTTCGAGTCCAGCTCCTGGAGGGAAAGATACATAAGAAGCATGGCTGCAGCTTCCCCGGTGATCTCCAGATCAGGCATCCCCGAAAAAGAGATCTGAATCACGCCTCCCAGAAGAGGCATGATCGGGAAAAGCATGAGCCAGATGATCGCCTTGGGATTGATTTTGTTTTTCCATCTCAGGATGTAGACCTCATAATAGAAAACAAAAAAGATCATGACGATGGTGCGCTGCTGGAAAAGTGATGTTCTTCGGAATAAGCCATCACCATCCACCTGGTAGTACAGATGTATCACGGGATTCAGGCAGATCAGAACCGTATTCAACGCAACAGCGGCAACGGGCATCACGAACCAGCATCGCTCCCTCTTTCCTCCACCGTCCACCCACTGGTGCATATATAGCATCCACATCAGAACCAAACCCGGATCCAGCAGGTAGTGGAAAAAGAACCCCAGCTCCCAATACAGCCGATTTGGAATCAGAAACTGGTTGTGCATCATGACAGCGCACTCCAGAAAGAACTGGTAGAGTAGAATTCGGATGAGCCATTTGTTCCTCGGAGTTCTGACCGTTCCGTTTTGCCTGAGCGAAAAGAGCAGCATCAGGAGGATCGCCATCGAATAGACGCCCAGCGCTGCGTTTACCAGGTTTTCTTGCATAAATGCACCCTCCAATTACTCTATCTGAGGAAAAGTGGATCCCCTCCCGCAGGAACCTCTAACTTATACAATAGCACAAAATCCGTCCATTGACCTCCCCATTTTTCAGCAAAATGGAAAAAAAAGACCATTCAAAGGCAAACACCCTTCAGCCGGCCTTATGTTCTGTTTTCGATTCGCAGATCCTCCTTCCTTTGAAAACGGTCTCAGCTTGTCGGCAGCACTTGCTGAATCTGCTGAAATCTCAGACATCCCTGTAAAGGGCGCTGATCTCTTCCGGAATCTGACGGGAAGCTCTGTTGACGTCCTCCCTGAATCTGAACCACTCATCCGTATGCTGGGCGAGCTTTCACTGCAGGGCAGGATTCGCAGCTGTCCAGTCAGCTTCCCGCGCCTGCTGCGCGGAGCATGAAAATACATGTTAATTGCAAGTCTCATATGCATATTTCATGCGGGAATTGGAACCTGCGTCCGGCCTGGCAGCTGGAAAGAAACCTGCAGCTGGACAGCTACCAAGGCTATTACATACTATTTTATAGCAATCGTCAATTGTGCATTATGGATATACACACAGGTCAGAATAGTTATATTGCACAAAACGGATGCCAGCCCACCCTTTCCGGATGGAGCTGGCATAAAATCAAGGCTTGACGGAGATGCTTCTGTACTTTTACTCGATCTTCAGATCTGCCTGGTTCAGGTTAATCGCCTCGCCCACGTTCATGTGGACCAGCTTGGCCAGCCGGAAAACGCTCTCCTGAAGCAGCTCAGAGTTCCTGCTCACGATGGCCTCTTCACCCTTCATCTTCCAGTAAGCAGCCTCGCTCCAGTCCGTGTAGGACACTCTGGACGAGAAGAAGGAAAACTGGAGTCTCTGCCACTCGAAGGAGTGTGTATAGACGGAATAAAGCTGCTCGTCCATCTTTTCGAGAATCAGATCCTTTGCGGCGCGATCAACAGCACTGTCGTACTGCCGCTTCAGGTCGTCAAATTCCTCCATATCCGCCTTAGTCCCGAAGCTGCGGATGGCGCCGTAGTTCCGGCTCATCGCCTCCGAATCCGTGCGGTTCTCACGAAGGTTCCGGCTGGCCCGCTCGCTCATGATGACATCGGTCTGAACATCATAGAAGTTCGAGATGTAGCGGTGGACATCGTCGGTGTTGGTCTCGGCTTTCTTGCGGGCTTCCTCGTAGCCGCGCTTCACCTGCTCGAGATCCTTCCGCATTTTCATGACATCCACGCCGTGCACGGCGAGATCGTCCACGGTATTCTCCGTGTCGCGGATCTTGCCCTTAATCGCCTCCATCTCCTTCTTATAGTCGCGGTAGTTCTCCTCACTGTTTGAGAGCATCTCCGTGAGCAGTTCCAGGTTGTAGAGGGGAACGTAGCCGGTAACCGTCACGCATCGACTCTCGTCGATGTCCATCGTAATCTCGATCTGAGTCCCCTCAGGCAGCCTCATCGGCAGCTGCTCTGACCGGACATGAACTGTCCGGAGCAGGTTGTTGCCATCCGGATTGTAGGTGTTCTCGCCTTCATAGATCACGATGCTGAACTCCTCATCCTCCTTTTCCGGGTCCAGGGACTTGTTCAGGCGGTAGGTCTGAGTCTTCTTGACCGGGAGTTTGGTATCCTTCTCGATGATCCAGTCCACCTGGTTGTCCCGGCCGTCCGTGGTCAGAACCCCCACGGCGAACGGCATCGGCGGCGCCTGCAGCTTCAGGGAATTCTCCTGGTGGCGGATCTCAAAGACATTGCCGGAAAGCGAAACTTCGCTTCCGTCCTCCTCCGCTGCCTGAAGCCTGTACAGGTTCACCCCCTCCATCTTGCAGATCTTCACCTCGACATCAAAGACCCCGGCATCCTGATCCAGAAGATCGCACCAGCCGGAAGTCCAGAGGGCGCTCTCGGAGGAAGCTTCCGCCACGCAGTCGATCCGAACCTTACAGATCCTGGCGTCAGACGTGATGCGGCCCACAACGTCCACCATGGAATCGGAAGTCAGGCTGTCATACTGAAGCTCAACGTTCCCGGCCATACCTGCCGATCCGGCTTCCTCGTCCGGAGCTTCGACGGTCAGAGAAGCCGCGTACAAAGCAGCACCCTGGGCCACAACCGTCATCGGATTCAGGGTGTTCTCCAGCGGGATCCTGAACTCCTTCTCCAGCTCCTGGCGGACCAGCGGTACATAGGTGGATCCGCCCACCAAAATGATCTTAGAGAAGCGGTCTTCAGAGATGCCCGAAGCGTCGAGCGCTTCTCTGGCGATGCGGACAGCCTTAAGGACTTCCTCCCGAATGGCAGCCTCAAACTCCTTCCTGGAGACCTCATAGGCGCCATCGATGATCTTTCCGGTATCATCCCTGGCGGTGTAGGTTTCAAAGTAAGCGGTCTCAGAGGAGCTCAGCTCCACCTTGACATGTTCCACATCCTGCATCAGGCGCTGCAGGTTCTCCCCACTGAGCTCCTTCCTCAGGGTGTAGTCCTTCTTCAGCCTGGACAGAATCACCTTCTCAAAGAGCAGGCGGTCAAGGTCCTTTCCGCCCATGTGGTTGGCGCCCCGGGAAGTGATGTTGTCAAGCCGCCCATCCTGGGTGGAGATGACCGAGACATCCAGCGTCCCTCCGCCATAGTCAAAGACCAGCCAGAACTGCTCTCTGGCATCCTTCAGGGCTCCGTAGGCTACAGAGGCCGCGATAGGTTCCTGAAGCAGGACCGTGTTAGAGAAACCAGCCAGTTCTCCAGCCTTCTTGGTCGCCTCACACTGCACCGACCCGAAGGCTGCCGGGACGGTGATGACCACGTCCCGGATCTGTCTGTTCAGCCGCCTGGCCGCGTCCCGTCTGAGGGACTTCAGGATCTCGGACGACAGGTCCACCGGTGTCTTCTGGATTCCACTCCCCTCGAAGGTGTAGACCGTATTGGTGCCCATGTCGCGCTTAAATTCCCTGTGGACCTCACCGACATTGGTGCAGGTGTAGGCTCTCTGCCCGATCACCATACGACCATTCCTGGAGATCCAGACCGCAGAAGGGGTTACCTCCATGCGATCCGCGATATTGTCGATGATTGTGCAAGTATTATCCATGTTTGGGGAGGCGATGCATGAGTTGGTCGTCCCCAGATCTATCCCACAGTCATAAAACTTTTTCATAATAATAAATCCTCTTCATGATGCGTCAATGCGAAAAAAGTTGTACCTGCACAGGCACTTGAACTGGACAGTTGAAAAAAGTTCATTCCCTCACGATTGCGAGAGGATGAATGGTTGTCAGACTGCAGCGGACGCTCTCCGCAATTCCGCCTGGTGTTCTCGCATTCTCCCGGGGCTCCGTGTCCAGACGGTCAATCGAGACCTTTTTTCGCTCTCCTCTTCATTCCTCGCAGGGCTCTCTTCAGAAGATGCCGAATCAGGAAGGTTCCCTTCTTCTCTTCCACGTACTCTCCGATCCGCATCGGAAGTTCTCTTCTGGCCTCCGTGAGGACTTCCAGCCGGACTTCCTCCCGGACAACATCCCGGATCTCCATCCAGACCTCTTTTCGGACCTCTTTCCGGACTTCCTCCCGGACCTCTTCCCGGACTTCTTTCCGGACCTCTTCCCGGACCTCTTTCCGGACTTCCTCCCGGACCTCCTCCCGGACTTC
>CADBUA010000561.1 GCA_902797665.1 uncultured Lachnospiraceae bacterium
CGCGAAGAATCATCTGGCGCATACATGACATCGCGTTCACGATGGATGTTTTGCCAGCCGCATTGGGACCGTAGATCACAGATGCAGACAGTCCGGTTTCCACACCATCGGCAACCGTCTCCTTCAGAATGCTGTAGGATAGTTCACTCATCCGCTTTTCAGGTACCATATTGAAATCAAAACCTTCGCGGAAGGATTTGAAGTTGTCACATTTGAAATTCAGCAGCATATCTTCCACCCCCGTGCTAAGTATTGGCATCTTACCCCTTGATTATACGCCTTGAAAAGCAAAATATCAAGTATTTCATGCCAGCAAATAGCACAGAATAGGTTAAAAGAGATCGTGGTCTTTTGAGTGGCAACCTGCGCATAGTTCTCATTGTCGTTATCGCTCTCGATATACATGTCATTGACAAGCCCCACCGGAAGCAGATTAAGATCCCGGGATCCCGAATGGAGATCCCAGGCTGCAAACAGCAAAGCAGGAAGAGCGGGGTCGTCATCTGCCAGTCGATGCTATGCTGTTTCTTTGTCCTCGGACTGGGTTAAGGTTCACGCCCCACAGAAAGACGATCTCCGCGAGTACCCGGCAGATGGAAAAGACGCTGAATTCCTCCAGCCACTCCTCCGCCGAATCCGGGATGGAAGATCTGGCGTGCCTGGCCATCAGACCGAGATCCTCTGAGTTCTCCGGTCATGGGCGTGGCTGTGAGCGAGATCCTTTTTTCCGAGATCTTTTTTTCATGGAAGACACAGCTATCCTCCCAGTCCTGTTTATGCAGGCAAGATGTCAGAAACCAGGACTGGTCCTATTCTCTCAGCTTCATGACAGTCCTCTCTCCTTCAAACAAAGGGACGTAGCTACAAATCCACCCGGGAATTCAAGGAGATTTCCGCAAGAATTCTCGTCTCGGCCTGATTCACTTCCTCAGTCTCAGAACTTTCTATATTGGCAATCGCTTTTGCCAATCTCACGCTGTCGATCTCATCCTTTGTCCTTTCAATTATATATAAATATATACCAGAGGCACTTAAGATTTGCCGAAAGCGAATCGTTAGTGCCTCTGTATATCCCGCGGCCACGGACGATAAATGGCAGATTCTCCAGGCCGCGAGTATAGAACACATCGTGTTCCAATCGTCCTCGTAATCGTCAGCCTGTACTTGCTCTGGAGCAGTGCATCAAGCTCATTTTTTCGTTCTTTTTCGTTGGCAAGAGGATCGGGATTCTTTTTAGCTGCGGCATAGTTTACTGGTGCCCTCAGCCACGCTCCAGGTCCGCATCTCGTCGTTTTCCTTTGGTAAGCCGATAATCTCTCCAGGAGCACCCCATGCGCCATCTTGAGTAGCCGCATGCGGATCGTTAGTGCCTCTGCATATACCGCGGCCCCGGATGATAGCTGGCAAATTCTCTTAGCCGCGAGTATAGCGGAACGGAAGGTCCATCTACAATCCCCTTTTCTGCTCTCCTCTGCTATACCCGCGATCACGAGAATTTGCGGCCAGATTGGCGCGAGCGGGCATCTACCGGTGACACACTTGGCAAATTCAAATGGTTCCCGGTATAACAAAGGAATCATCCTATTTCAAAAAAGGAGCCGGCAAATACCGACTCCCATCAAATCTTCAGTCCATGAATTACTTCTTCACAATCTTCCCTTTATAGCCAGAAGCGATCACCTTCCTCTGAAGCCGTCCAAACTCTGTATTCTCCAGTCCATATACCACGATCTTCCGGATCTTGGATCCCGCCAGTGCTCCTTTCCTGAATCCGACCTGATCAGCTGAGCTCAGCTTCAGGCATAGCTTCTCCGCTCCACTCCCCTTGAAGGTCTGCGGCATGAAGATAACTCTCTCGGTGTTATTCGACTTCTTCAGGTTGATGACAATCCTGGAAGCCACTCCCCCCTGAAAACTCCTGGTCCCATAGCTTGAAACAGGATAGATCGTCCCATTGTGATTGACTTTGCCTGTGAGCCTTAGTGTTTCTGAGTTTGTGCTTTCCACTTTTGTGACAGCTGCTGTGTCATTCGTAGACAATTCGACCGTCTCTGGAACCAGTGTATACGCATCATGGGTATACCGAGCCGGAGCTGCCTGACTTGGTTCCGTTGACGATGTGTATGGCGGAACTGCTGTTTCCGTAGGTATCGCGACTGGGGTGGGCGTTACTGATGCTGTGTCTGACGGAGTCAGATCTTGCGGTGCTGGTTCGACCTCTGTCTCACCAATTCTTACAGTAACAGGTTTTCCAGCCACATAATCATTATGGTTCCCATCGCCTTTTACCATGTACCAAACATAATAAGTACCGGCGCTGATGCCTGTTGGAATGGATTCGGTATAATCTGAAACGGCAGGTTTGCTGCTTGCATCCGTACCAAGGGCGTAGTACATAATGCCGCCTTCCAGTGTCGAATCATCCACGTTCACAAGCGGCTTCTCCATCCTGTCATAAATCCGATTGTTTGCAGTAAGCAGAGCAGCGACAGCATCTGCCTTGCTGATTGTTACAGGCACAGGCTTGTCAACCTTAAGATCATTATGGATCTCGTCACCCTTTACCATATACCAGACATAGTAGGTTCCCGCGTTGGTTTTTGAGGGGATGGATGTGCTCCACTTCATATTCTGAATGGAAGGATCGTCTCCGTCAAAAGTCGGTGCTGCCGTCACAGTGCTGTCAGTCACGGTATACCACATCGTAC
>CADBUA010000562.1 GCA_902797665.1 uncultured Lachnospiraceae bacterium
AACAGCCTGGGGCAGGCAGGCGTGGAGCTTGCATATAAGTCCCACAGAATATTTGCCGGAAAACCGGCCCTGAAAGATCTTCCCGCTACCAGGGGGGATGAGACATGCGCGGAGAGCCTGGAGATCCTTTTGACTGACCCGGTCCTGGGGCTGGAGGTCTATCTCCTCTACAGCCTTTTTGAGGATCTTGACGTGATTGCCCGGAGCGTCCGGGTGGTCAATTGCGGGCAGGAAAAGCTGACCCTGACAAAGGTTCTCAGTGCCTCTCTGACCCTCGAGGAGGAGGGGCTGGAGGTTCTGACCCTTCACGGCTCCTGGGGCAGAGAGCGGAGAATCCAGAGGCAGGAGCTTCTGACCGGTTCCATCAGCGCGGAGTCTACGCGTGGAGAGTCCAGCGCCGAGGACAACCCCTTCCTGGCCCTTCTGCCGAAGGAAAGCACCCAGAATCAAGGGGAAGTCTGGGCGATGAATTTTGTCTACTCCGGAAACTTCCTGGCCATGGCGCAGACAGACTCTTATGGAAAAACCAGATCTGTCATGGGCATTCATCCCGAGCACTTTTCCTGGGAGCTGACTCCGGGATCATCTTTCCAGGCCCCGGAATGTGTTCTGGTCTACTCCGATGAGGGTCTTGGAAAAATGACCCGGACCTTTCATGATCTCTACCGCCAGCACCTGATTCCGCTGCGCTGGCTGAAGGAAGACCGGCCGATTCTGGTGAATAACTGGGAAGCCACTGCCATGAACTTTGACTCTGACATCCTTCTTGGCTTCGCGAGATCCGCCAAGGAGGCAGGGCTTGACATGCTGGTCATGGATGACGGCTGGTTTGGGCACAGAGACGATGATTCCAGCTCCCTTGGCGATTGGTACGTGGACAGACGGAAGCTGAAAAACGGACTGGACGGCCTGGCGGATGAGGTGAACCGGATCGGCCTGAAGTTCGGCCTCTGGGTTGAGCCGGAGATGGTCTCCGGGGACTCAGACCTCTGCAGAAAGCATCCGGATTGGATGTTCCGCCTCAAGGACCGTGAGCCCGGGATGTTTCGGGAGCAGTATGTATTGGATCTCACACGGGAGGAGGTCTGGGAAGGGGTCTACAGCCAGATCCATGATGCAATTGCCTCCGCCAATATCGCCTATGTGAAGTGGGACATGAACCGGCCGCTCTCGGATGTCGGAAATCTGCTTCTTCCCCCTGAGCGGCAGGGAGAGATTCTCCACCGCTATGTGCTCGCGGTCTACCGCATGCAGGGAAAACTCCTGGAGGATTTCCCGGATCTGCTCCTTGAGAACTGCTCGAGCGGAGGAGCCCGCTTTGACCCGGGCATGCTGTATTTCAGCCCGCAGATCTGGACCAGTGATGACAGCGACGCGATCGAGCGCCTGGCCATCCAGGAGGGGACCAGCCTGGTGTACCCGATGTCGACGATGGGGGCCCATGTCTCGGTCAGCCCCAATGAGCAGACTGGCCGGGTAACGCCGTTTGACACCAGGGCCAAGGTGGCGATGGCCGGAACCTTTGGCTATGAGCTGGATGTGCGCCATCTGTCAGAGGAGGACAAAGCTGCGATGCCGGGTCAGATCGCCCTGTTCAGAAGGGTGCACCCGGTTGTTCGGGAGGGGGATTACTACCGGCTCGCTTCCTACCGCGAGAACCACGTGTATGATGCGTATCTGGTGAGTACGAAGGACAAACGTCTTGCCTTCATGACCTATGTCCAGGTGCTCACAGAGCCCAATAAGCCGGGCGTTCTTCTCCGCCTTCAGGGGCTTGACCCGGATCTTCGTTACAGCGTGACCTGTGACTTCAAGGGGAGTGCCTCCGTGAGGAACGGACAGATGTCGGAAGGCTCGGACACAGAGCAGAATATCGGCATTTTCCGGGGAGAGACACTCATGAAGGCCGGCATGATCATCCCCAGGGTCAGCGGCGACTATCAGGCCATGATGTACGAGTTCAGGGCAGTGGACTGAAAAGGAAGAGCCCTGAAAACAGATAAAGATCATATATAGCCGGAAACACTGAATTTCGGGGCGAAGCAGTCTGCTCTAGGGCAGGCTGCTTCGTTTTCCTGAAGAACTCTGCAGTCAGCCGGTTTGATATCCTCGGAGACCAAAAGCCGCCATACGGAATCGAAGCAAAGATCATTCCCGGCATGCAGGCAGTGCTTACACTGCTTCTCTTATACTTAAGATTTACTTTGGATTTATTTAGAATGTTTGTGCTTCTATTGGATTTATGATCCGTTAAGATGGAACAGGACCGACAGGACGCATCAGAAGCCATCAGGGCTTCTGCCCGGAAGATCGAAATTCAGCGGGACTCATGCGGGGATGCCCGCTCACGCTTTTTATGCATCATTCTCAGGCACACGGGGATGTTTGGCAAAGGAAAGAGATGAACATGGGTATTATATAGTGCGTATGGCAATCAACTATCACACAATACGCATCATGAAATATGTATATCACTCAAAAAAGTGAGATTTTCTGGGACAGTAAGGAGGATCAAGGATGAGAAAGAAAACGGGCGGATTTTTTGCGGCAATATGTCTTTTGACTGCGATAACAGTCTTGCTTCCTGGATACAGGACGGAGGCAGCCTCACTCGCAAAGACCGTGGCTTCGGTTTATGCTCTGAGCGAGACGAAGATTCAAATCACGGTGACAGCAGTTGCCGGAGCGAACATGTATCAGTATCAGCTGGCTGAGGACAGTGCTTTTCAGACAGGCCTGAGGAGTAAGAAAAGCAGCAGCAGCGTGAAAAAGTTTGGGAACCTGTCAGCCGGTCAGACCTACTTTGTGCGGGCGAGGGGCTATCTGAAGCCGCAAAGCGGGAAGCGCAGGTACGGTTCCTGGTCAGATGTGGTCCAGATCCGCACGAAGCCTTCATCGGATATGATTTACAGTTCTGTCCTGAAGAAGTACAGACAGGCCTATGAGGAAGGATGGAGCCAGGAAAAACTCGCCCAGGAAGAACTGAATCGGGATGCGGAGCCCGCCACACTGGGATACTGCTACCTGGACATGAATCAGGATGGAGATCAGGAGCTTCTGATCGGGCAGGCGAAGGGCACTTACGGGGCCAAGGGAGAGTTTTTGGCGCTGTACGGCCTTGTCGATGGAAAAGTGACGAATCTGGAGTGGAGTGAGTACCGCCACCAGGCCAGGCTCTGCACAAAGAATGGGACCCGGTATGTAAACGTATTTGGATCCAACGGCGCTTCCAACGGTGTGCACGCCTCATACTACAGCTTTAACGGGAGTAAGATGGTGCTGGAGGAGGAGATTCTCTACGACTTTGATCTGGATCGCGAGAATCCTTACTTTTACACGAAGACAGACAACTATCTGAAAACGGATCTGACGCCGATCACGGAGAAGCAGAGAGATGACATCACAGGGAGATACGCAGTTCTGCCCGTATCCTATAGATCGATTGCGCTATGCCGTCCCTGACATGAGACTGGTCAGGGAAGACCATATGTAAATAAAATGCCAATAAAGAGGCGTGCTGCGCATGCCTCTTTATTGATATTAAAAGAAATAGAAGACAATAAAATATCCGCAAATATAGTGATACATGCCTTCCGCTTTCGCTTTGGCGATCAGCTCCTTTTCTCAATTCTGAACACACACTGTTTTGGCTTTGCTTAGCGTCTCATATTGGTAATATGATGTATTTCTATTCATGAGAGACGTTTTGCGGATTGTTTCCTTCTGTTTAGCACCAAAAGAGCAATGTCCAATAGATGGCATTTTGCAGCCTCTGATTGTGTACTATTTCCGTTCTTTATAACTGCTGCATAAGATTTTTCAGAGGCCATTTTTGAGAACCCCTTCACTCTGAAATTTCTTAAAAATATATGAAGAATAGAGGAATGCAGAGTGGCTGAGGGTCAAGCCTGCCTGAGTCTCAGGCGTGACTGAGGTGGAACCAGGCGTCCCCAAACAAGCATACCAGACTTGTTTGGATAAATACACGGCCAGCCTTTATCCCTGTGCGTCGAAGGCGGATCATCTTCACAGGGAATTCATAACGGACTGCCTCATCATCAAAAAAGCCCTCCGTAGAGAGTGAGAACAGAATAGAGAAGGGAATAGAGTGGTTAGTCTGGCTAAAGGCAGATCGCTTCTGCCGAACTGCTTTTGCATTAAGTATACACATCGTTGTTTTCCATTTTCGGGAGAATTATTCCATTCATGACATTATGACATCCACGTCATCTACGAATATGTATGACAAGCAGTGTGGAATCCATAACCCCCATTTTTTGGAATACAAATCCATATCAAATCCCATATCGCTGTGATAGACTGGGAGGCAAAATCAGGTAGACAAGGAGAAAAGGTCCACAGCAGCATATTCTGTGCTAAACTATATTGCAGAGGATTAAAGATCATGGAGAATAAATGGCAGAACGAAATACAACAGCGATGGAATCAACTGCTCCTGACGGGGAATCAGGCTGTTGTTGACTGGGAGCAGGTTGGTCTCTCGAATGACTTTATGT
>CADBUA010000563.1 GCA_902797665.1 uncultured Lachnospiraceae bacterium
ATCGTGGCGGAGCAGATCTCCGACGAAGCGCGCTACCGGGCCTTTATCCGCGGCAAGACCTGGGACCGCGGCACGATCGTGTCCTCAGAGAAGGCGGAGAAAAAGGCGAAGGCTTCCTCCGCAGAAGAAGCGGAAAGCGAAAAGAAGAGCGCGAAGCAGAACGCGGCCGGAAAGGGGGAGCGGCGGGACGTCTATGAGATGTACTTCTCCTACGAGGAAGCCCTGCGGAGAATCCCCGGGCACAGAGTCCTTGCCCTCAACCGCGGCGAGAAAGAGAACTTTCTCTCTGTCAAAATACAGGCGCCGGAAGAGGACATCCTCACCTATCTGGAGAAGCAGGTGACCCATGGGGCAAAAGTGCCTGAACCGGGGACCTTTCCCTATCTTCAGGCCGCGATCAGGGACAGCTACAGCCGTCTGATCGCGCCGGCCATTGAGAGGGAACTGCGAAATCAGATGACAGAAGAAGCGGAGGACGGGGCCATCCGTGTCTTTGCCTCAAATCTGGAGCAGCTGCTGATGCAGCAGCCTGTCGCGGGCAGGGTGGTCCTTGGCTGGGACCCGGCCTTTCGGACCGGATGCAAGCTTGCTGTGGCGGACCCCACCGGAAGGATCCTGGCGACAAAGGTGATCTACCCCACTGCCCCCCAGAATAAAGTCATGGAATCCAAGCGGGAACTGAAGAAGCTGGTGGACAAATACGGGGTGTCCGTGATCAGTGTCGGGAACGGAACAGCTTCAAGGGAATCGGAACAGGTGATCACAGAGTTCATCAGGGAGCAGGATAAGCCGCTCCAGTACGTGATCGTCAATGAGGCGGGCGCTTCCGTTTACAGCGCCAGCAAGCTGGCGACGGAGGAATTTCCCTCTTTTGACGTCGGACAAAGGAGCGCGGCGTCCATCGCCAGAAGGCTGCAGGATCCCCTGGCGGAGCTGGTCAAGATCGACCCCAAGGCCATCGGCGTCGGACAGTATCAGCATGACATGAACCAGAAAAAGCTGGATGTCGCACTGACAGGCGTCGTAGAGAAGTGCGTCAACAGAGTGGGTGTGGACCTGAACACAGCATCCTTCTCTCTTTTGGCCTATATCTCAGGCATCAGCAGGACCGTCGCAAAGAATATCGTCTCCTACAGGGAGGAGCACGGCGCCTTCCGAAACAGAAGGGAGCTTCTCAAGGTGGCCGGGCTCGGTCCCAAGGCCTTCCAGCAGTGCGCGGGGTTCCTGCGGATCCGCGGGGGCACGCAGCCGCTCGATGAGACCTCTGTCCACCCCGAGAGCTATGGGGCGGTCTCAGAACTCCTCACCGGGCTGGGACTGAAAATGGACCGGACATCCTTTGCCCAGGCCGTAAAGCTGGTCACTGACCCCGCCGGGAAGGCGGCGGAACTGGGGATCGGCGAACCCACGCTCAGAGACATCCTGGGAGAGCTGGAAAAGCCCGCCAGAGATCCACGGGAAGAGATGCCGGCGCCCATCCTCCGCAGCGATGTGCTGTCCATGGAGGATCTCAGGCCCGGACTCAGGCTCAGGGGGACAGTCCGCAACATTGTGGACTTCGGCGCATTTGTGGACATCGGCGTGCATCAGGACGGACTGGTCCACATCTCCAAAATGAGCCGGAAGTTCATCCGTCATCCTCTCGAAGCGGTGCGCGTAGGGGATGTCGTGGAAGTGACGGTGCTCAGCGTGGATGCCGGCAGGAAGAGGATTTCCCTGTCTATGGTTGAGTAAAAAAAGAGGTGTGTCAGGGGCGATTCTCCTGACACACCTTTTTGTCTTGAATTCAGATTATTTACACACGTCCACCCATCCCAGGGCATCCACCGCTTCCTCCAGTTCCTCCGGCGACAGCCGCACTGCGCTGTTCGCATTTCCCACTGCGGGATAGACTTCGTCCCATTTCCTGAGGCTCTCATCCAGATAGATCTCCACATTCGGATTGACGCCGAAAGGGCAGACGCCGCCCGCTTCGTATCCGATATACTCCTCCACCTGGTCGCGGGGGATCATCTTCGCCTTTTTGCCGAATGTGTCCTTGTACTTTCTGTTGTCGATCCTGGCCATGCCCTCGGCCAGGATCAGGATCGGTCTCTC
>CADBUA010000564.1 GCA_902797665.1 uncultured Lachnospiraceae bacterium
CGAGCCTGGCAGTTTTCTCTCAGGGCATCTCCCGGCAGATCACCAGCGTATAATCCGCCGTCTGCCGCTCCCAAAAAGAAAAGATCCTGTTTTCGATTGGCACTTCAATAAAGGCGAAGGCAAGAAGTTCCGTCTCCTCCAGGTCCAGAGAGCTCCGGACAGGCAGAAAGATCAGGGAAGATGTCTCTGTCTTTTCAGCGTCCCCAGTTTTTCCTTCTGATCCAGCATCTGTCTCTTTCACCTTTTCATCTGCCTGATCTGGGCATGACATGCCCTCTGACGCTTTCCCGTCTCCTTTTCTCCCTTCGAAATCCAGCCTGATCTGGGAGAGATCTGACCGGATCCCGCTGCCAATGCATTTGAGATATGCCTCCTTCCGGCTCCAGATCCGATTCAGGTAAGATCCTGCCAGATCTTCCCCCAGCTCCCATTTTCTCTGAAGGCATTCCGCCTCCTCTGGATGCAGGATCTTCCGGGCCAATGACTTCCCAAAGGGGAAACGCCATTCCACATCGATGCCGACGCTCCGGGCTTCCCGCTCTGTCCCCGCCGCGATTGCCAGGAATCCGTTCCTGCTGTGGCTGAGGTTGAAGATAATTGCTTGCTCCTTGAGATATGGTTTCCCATAAGAATCCCGTTCCAGAAGAGGCTCTTTCTCCAGGCCGTATTGCTTCCATAGAAGCTGAAAAAGTGCGCTGTAAGCTCGATCATGGAGCTTTTTCCCCCGCTCCTCCTCCGGCGCCCTGATCAGTACAAGTTCCATCACCTGCGCCCCACCTTCCGGGCACCTGTTTCAGGCGCCCCTCTTCATGCGGAGAAGATCTCCCTCCTCCGCTTCCCGGGAAAGAACCAGATGCAGGAGATGTTTGGAGTGCGGAGCAGACATCACACTTCCAAGCTCCTCATCGAGAATCTCCAGGACCTCTGCCTCTTCCGTCCTTAAGCCCGGTTTCATGATCTCAATCCTGTCCCCCACACAGAACTTGTTTTTCTGCCGGATCCGGCATGTCCGCTTCCCCTGATGCGTTTCCACCGCCTCCACAGTTCCGAGATAGATGGCGTTCTGGACATAGCTGTTGCTGTCGTAGATCTGGGACTCGTATCCAGGCTTTCCATAGAAAAAGCCAGTGGTAAATTCACGATAGGTGCAGTTCCGGATCTCTGCCTTGTAGAGATCCATGTTCTTCTCATACTTCTCCCGGCTCTCTTTCAGGTCATCCAAAGCCTTCCGGTAGGTTCCGGCCACCACTGCCACGTAGAGGGCTGTCTTCATGCGCCCTTCGATCTTCAGGCTGTCAATGCCGGCATCCACCATATCCGGGATGTGCTCGATCATGCAGAGATCTTTCGAATTGAAGAGGAAAGTGCCCCGCTCGCTCTCAAGAAGCGGCATCCTCTCCCCAGGCCGCGTCGCCTCCTCGATGGAGAAGAGAGGCTCCCCCGTCTCATCGCTTTCCCTGGCAAAAAGCTGATAGTTCCACCTGCAGGGATGCGTACAGGCCCCCCGGTTGGCATCCCTTCCGGTGAGATAATTGGAGACCAGGCAGCGGCCGGAGTAAGAGATGCACATGGCGCCGTGAACAAAGGCCTCGATCTCGAGTTCATCCGGGATTCTGTCCCGGATCTCACGGATTTCCTGAAGCGAAAGCTCCCGCCCGCAGACCACCCTGGAGGCGCCCAGCTTCTGCCAGAAGAGAAAACTCCCATAATTGACATTGTTCGCCTGGGTGGAGATGTGAAGATCAAGCTCCGGGCAGATTTCCCGCGCCATGACAAAGATCCCGGGATCCGCAACCAGGAGCGCGTCCGGGGCAAGTTCCCTCAGCTCACGCAGATAGTTCTCCGCCTCAGTCAGGTCCGCGTTGTGGGCGAGGATGTTCACAGTCACATAGACCTTCACCCCCCTCTCATGGGCATAGGCGATCCCCTCCCGCATTTCAGGAATGGTGAAGTTCTTTGCTTTGGCCCGGAGGGAGAAGGCTTCTCCGCCCAGGTAGACTGCGTCCGCCCCAAAGCGGACCGCTGTTTTCAAGACATCCAGACTCGATGCCGGAATCAGAAGTTCCGGCAGCTTTCCTTCCAGGTGCATATCTTCTGTCTTCCTCCCATTTTCGATATCGCAAAGGGCCTTACTCTGTTCGCGCCCCTCCCGCGCCTGATCCCACTTTTACCGTCACCGCCGCCCCATCCCCGATGGGGACAATGCTGGTCACCAGGCCTTCCGTGTGAGTCAGGGCAAAGAGATACTCCCGCATCCGTCTGTGAATGGTCCGCTCCCGCCGCTTCAGGGCAAAGCGGGACTCGAGAATCGTGCCGTCCTGAAGAACGTTGTCAGAGACGAGAATGCCGCCCTCCTCCAGGAGGCGCATCAGCTCCGGGAGATAGCGGATATACTGCCCCTTGGCCGCGTCCAGAAAGATAAAATCGAAATGACCCGGGAGATCTGGCAGGATCAGAGCCGCGTCGCCTTCAAGAAGGCGGATTTTCCCGGCATAGGGGGATTCCATCAGGTTTTCCCTGGCCGCCAGAATCCGCGCCGGGTAGTTCTCAATGCTGGTGATTCCTGCCTCCTCCGCCGTCTCTGATGCCAGAAAGAGGGTCGAATAGCCGGTCCCGGTCCCGATCTCAAGGATCCTTCCGGGATTTTTCATACGGAGGAGTACACGCAAAAAAGACTCCATCTCCCGGCGAATCACCGGGACATTGGAGTTCACTGCCCGCTCTCTCAGCCTCTCCAGGACAGGTGCATTCTCCTGGTCCAGGGAGTGAAGATAGGCGGAGAGTCTTTCCCGCAGAGTCGTGCATGTGGAGCTGTCTGGCAGTTCGACAAAATCCGGGGGCAGCGCCCCCGGATTTCTTTCTTCTGCCTCTCTTCCCCTCACAGGATATCCTCCAGTGAGTCCAGGTGAAGTTCCGCCAGGTTCAGGATCTCCAGGCTGATCTGCCGGAGCAGACGGCAGAGGACCAGTTCAGCATTCAGATAGCGGTCAATCACTATGTCCTTGCGGAGCTCCTCCCGCTCCTTGTACAGCTCCAGATGGACCCCGGCCTGTTCAGTGCTTGTGGAGTTCTGGTAGCGATAGTTCTTCTTTCGGAACGCGTCCACCTTCTCCACTTTCTCAGGGGAGGCGTGAAGCGCAATGTCCGCCATCTCATACTCCTGCATCTCCCTGCATGTCCGCAGGGATTTTGTGAATTCAGCAAATTTTCTTTTTACTTCCGCATCCATGCAGCTTTACCTAAGCCCTTTCGGGGAAAAGCTCAATCGTTCACTTCCATTATGATCGGCAGGATCATCGGATCGCGCTTGGTCCGCTTCCAGAGGAAGTCACTGAGTCCATCCCGGATGGCATTTTTGATTTTACTCCAGTCGACAATCCTTCCCCTGAGGCTCTTGTGAATCGCATCCTGAACAACCTCCTGCGCCTCGAACATGAGCTCTTCAGAGTCCCTCACATAGACAAATCCCCGGGAGACAATGTCCGGTCCCGCAAGGATCTGCCTGCTGGCAGTCCCCAGGGTCATCACCACGATGATGATGCCGTCCTCCGCCAGATGCTGCCGGTCTCTGAGCACGATGTTGCCCACATCTCCGACACCAAGCCCGTCCACAAGAATCGGACCGTTCTGCACATGCCCTGTAATTCTGGCGTACTCATCGCAGATCTCACAGACATCGCCCGAGTGCATCATGATGATGTGGCTGTCATCGTAGCCCAGCATCCGGACCACCTTCGCCTGCGCCACCCGATGGCGGACCTCGCCGTGCACGGGGATCGCGTACCTGGGCTTGAGCAGGGAGTAGATCAGTTTGATCTCCTCCTGGCATGGATGCCCGGACACGTGGGTGTCCTGGAAAATCACATCCGCACCCTTGCCGTACAGCTCGTTCATCACCTTGGAGACCGACTTTTCATTGCCTGGGATCGGGTTGGAGGAGAAAACGATGGTGTCACCCGGCTTGATCTGAACCTTCTTGTGAATCCCGGCTGCCATGCGTGAGAGCGCGGCCATGGACTCTCCCTGGGAGCCTGTGGTGATCAGGACCATCCGATCGTCCGGATAGTTCCGCATGTCGTCCAGGGTTACCAGGGTGTTCGCGGGGATGTTGATATAGCCCAGGTTCTCGGCCGTCGAAATCACATTGACCATCGAGCGGCCTTCGATGATGACCTTCCGCCCATACTTGTAGGCAGTGTCGATGATCTGCTGCACCCGGTCCACATTGGAGGCGAAAGTCGCCACAATCAGCCTGCCGGTTCTGTGGTCGGAGAAAATCTGATCCAGTGCCCGGCCTACCGTCCGCTCGGAGGGGGTGTAACCCGGGCGCTCGGCGTTCGTCGAGTCACACATCAGCGCAAGAACGCCCTTCTTGCCGATCTCCGCCAGACGCTGCAGATCAATGGAGTCTCCGAATACGGGGGTGTAATCTACCTTGAAATCGCCCGTATGCACGACGTTTCCGCCTGGGGAATAGATGGCCAGGGCCACCGCATCCTGGATCGAGTGGTTTGTCTTGATAAACTCGATGCGGAAGGGTCCGAGATTGATGGACTGTCCGGGATGGACGACCTTTCGCTTGGTTGTCTTCATCAGGTTCTGCTCTTCCAGCTTCAGCTCGATCAGTCCCATCGTCAGCTTTGTCGCGTAGATCGGGAGGTTGATCTGCTTCAGAATGTAGGGCAGGGCCCCGATATGATCCTCATGCCCGTGGGTAAACACCATGCCCTTGACATGGCTCTCGTTCTCCAGAAGATAGCTGATGTCCGGGATGACCAGATCGACCCCGTACATTTCATCCTCCGGAAACGCCAGCCCGCAGTCTACAACAATGATGCTCCCATCGTACTCGAACGCAGTGATATTCATGCCGATGGCCTCGAGGCCGCCAAGCGGTATAATCTTCAGTCTTTTTTCCTTGCCCAATGAAACCTCCCTCTTTCGTGATCGAGACCGTCCAGTACCCCCATCTACAGAAACGTTCAGCCCTGTGCCCTGATTCCGACAGAGGCACAGATCCCGCCCTGTATCAAGGAGCGAGCACGGTCCGCTGAGTAAACCTTATGTAAGCCCGTTCTCATGTCAATAACGCCGAAACCCGGCGAAAATATCTGTCTGAAAATCGTCCAAAAAGGGCGCCGCGCTGCTTTCCGTGCCAGGCGGCTGCGCTCGCCAGACAGGCAGAC
>CADBUA010000565.1 GCA_902797665.1 uncultured Lachnospiraceae bacterium
AGAAACAAATGGAGGAGAAGTATATCCACGTCTACTGCGGGGCTGGAAACGGAAAGTCCTCAGCGGCGCTGGGACTGGCTGTCAAGGCTGCCTGCGCGGGCAAAAGTGTTTTCCTGATCCAGTTTCTCAAGGGCAGGGATGCAGCAGGCCTTGATTACATGAAGAAGCTGGAACCGGAGATCAAGCTGTTTACGTTCGACAAGTTCGAGCGGCCTTTTTCCGAACTGACAGACAAGGAGAAGGAGGAGGAGCTGATCCACATCCGAAACGGCATGAACTTCGCGAAGAAGGTGCTTTCGACGGGAGAGTGTGATTTATTAATCCTGGATGAGATCCTGGGGCTTTCCGCCACGGGGGCGGTCAGTCAGGAGGAACTCAAAGCCCTGTTTGATGAAATGCCGGACGGGATGGAGCTGATCCTGACCGGGATCGAGAACCCGAAGTGGCTATGGCCTTATGTGAGTGAGGTCACGGAGCTGGTCACGGATTATCAGGCCGATGAAACATAATGCAATTTACTTGCTGGAGACAGACAGCCGGCAGAGCAATGCTCTGCCGGCTGTCTGACACAGAAAATGCGGCGGGATAGATAAAATATTCATTGCATAAAATATTTAATGTATAGAATACTCGACGAATGAAACATCTAACATATAGAATATCCAACACATATAAAACATGTAAATAGCATAAAATAAACCATAAAGGACATATCGCGCAGAAGCTGATGAGTGAGATACTGGCGAGTGAGATGCAATCGTCAGAGAAAACCAGAAGTGAAGAGGATAGCGCACAGAACACAGAACACAGAGCTCAGAACGTAAAATCCAACGCGGGATTTTAAATTCTGGATAAACACAAAGGGGGATTTCACTTGGAACGGGAAAACAGATGGAAGACATACACAGAGGCAGAGCGGGCAGAGCTCAACGCCCTCTGCGAAGACTATAAGAACTTTCTCACGGACTGCAGGACCGAGCGGGAGTGCGTGGAGGAGACCATCCTTCGGGCGGAGAAGGCCGGCTTCCGGAACCTGGAGGAGCTGATACAAAAGGGGGAGACCCTGAAAGCCGGGGACAAGGTCTACGCGGCCTGGATGAAGAAGACCATCGCCCTCTTCATCATCGGGAAAAAGCCTCTGGAGGAGGGCATGCGGATTCTGGGAGCCCACATCGACTCTCCGCGGCTTGACATCAAACAGAACCCCCTCTATGAGGACACGGAACTGGCCTATCTGGATACGCACTACTATGGAGGGATTAAGAAGTACCAGTGGACCACGGTCCCGCTGGCGATCCATGGTGTTGTCGCGAAGAAAGATGGGACGGTGGTCAGGGTCCGGATCGGCGATGCCCCGGAGGACCCGATTTTCTGCATTACAGATCTCCTGATCCACCTCTCCAAGGATCAGATGGAGAAGAAGCTCCTCGCTGCCATCGAGGGGGAGAAGCTGGATCTTCTGACAGCCTCCATTCCGCTGCTGGAGACGAATCCGGACGCGGAGACAGAGGACAAAAAGGCCGGAGCCAAAGAGCTGGTACGGAAGAACGTCCTGAAGATTCTGAATGAGCAGCTGGGGATGGAGGAGGAGGATTTCCTCTCCGCAGAACTCGAGGTGGTACCGGCCGGCCCGGCCAGGGACCTGGGATTCGACCGCAGCATGATTGCCTCCTATGGGCAGGATGACCGCTCCTGCGCTTTCACCTCCCTCGATGCCTTGCTCTCTGTGGAGAATCCGGAAGTGACCAGTGCCGTGATTCTGACGGACAAGGAGGAGATCGGCTCTGTGGGGGCCACTGGCGCCGAGTCCCGCTTCTTTGAGAATACAGTGGCGGAGCTGCTTGACCGCGCGGGGGTCTTCAGCCCGCTTTCGCTCAGACGCTGCCTCAGCCATTCCAGGATGCTTTCCTCAGATGTGTCGGCGGCCTACGATCCGCTTTACGCCTCGGTTTATGAGAAGCGAAATTCCGCCTACTTCGGCAGAGGCATTGTGTACAATAAGTACACCGGATCCCGTGGAAAGTCCGGATCGAATGACGCCAACGCCGAGTACTTTGCCTGGATCCGGAAGGTCATGGATGAGAACAAGGTCGCTTTTCAGACTGCGGAACTGGGCAGAGTTGACGCCGGAGGCGGTGGAACCATCGCTTATATCTGCGCCCTCTATGGCATGGAGGTTGTGGACGCGGGGATCGCGGTCCTGAACATGCACGCTCCGATGGAGATCACCTCCAAGGCCGACATCTACGAGGCGAGAAAAGCCTACCGAGCTTTCCTTCTGGCCTGATAGCGCTTTGCCTGTGACTCGAAAGTTTTTTCAAAAGATTTAAAAATTTTGAAATTTCGTTTGACGATCAGCCCTGGAAGTGCTATTCTTTCTTCACTTTCAATTGAACAGCCGAAAACCGTGGAAGCGGAGATAAAGGTGCATATGGATTTACAGAGAGCCAGGGAAAGCTGAGAGCCAGGCATTGCCCAGTGCATCAAATGGACCGCTGAGGGCGCCGTCAAAGGGAGAAGTCCTGAAGATTTGAGATTCAGAGATTCAGAGATTCAGAGAT
>CADBUA010000566.1 GCA_902797665.1 uncultured Lachnospiraceae bacterium
GGGATCTCCCTTCTGAATAGCTTCTGTATATGATATGAATATCATCCATTACGGCATGAATATCTTCTATTATAGACACTTTCTATGCATGAATTTCTTCTATGTATAAATCTAAATGTTCTTTTTGTATTTTTCCTTTTTATTTGACCATATATCTGATTATATATTTTCTTAATCTATTGAATGTATATCTGAATCATACTTATTCTTATATATATTCCTATTCCTAAACCTGCACCTATACCTATACCTATACTTACACTTATACCTATATTTTTATCTGCGTCGATATCTGTGTTTATGCTATGATGTAGATTTTAAGTTTTATATATATTCAAGCATAAGCATTATATTCTATTTGCGTCTTTCGCATATTCACGCTCATTTAGATACTGCCTGCATGCCTGACCCTGCCGTTTCCGAAACAAACGCGCTACGCTTCCTCCAGGCAGACGGTGATCTGTTCCGCTGGGAGCTCCATGAGGTCCTTTTTTGTGAGGATGACCTGCTCCATCTCCCCAGGGGCGGCGATCCGAACTTTTCTGTGAACCTTCCTGACCTCCCCGATGAAGGCGGAGATATAGACATTCTTGTAGACCTTGTCCACCCGGAAGCGGATGGTGATGGACTCATCCATATGCTCCGGCCGGATGCTGCAGGGAATCGTATAGCGAACGCCGCCTTTGGCAAGGACCGGGATGCCGGAGGTCTGATCCTTTTTTCCTCCGCCTCTCAGATATTCGGCCGCCTTTCTTCCCGCGGTTCTGGCTTCCTCCGAGACATAGTCCAC
Source organism: uncultured Lachnospiraceae bacterium (assembly GCA_902797665.1). Lineage (GTDB taxonomy): Bacteria > Bacillota > Clostridia > Lachnospirales > Lachnospiraceae > Porcincola. Next base: position 791 of record CADBUA010000566.1, read on the forward strand.
GAGGTCATGGACATGGAGCACGTTGCCACAGGCAAAAACGCCCTCCAGGTTGGTCTCCAGACTCTCGTTGACCACCGGTCCCCGCGTTACGGGGCTCATCTGAACTCCCATCTGCCGGCTCAGGTCATTCTCCGGAATCAGTCCCACCGACAGAAGAAGGGTATCACAGACATAGTCTTTCTCAGTGCCCGGGATCGGCTTTCCCTTTTCATCCACCTTCGCCAGCGTAACGCCCTCCACCCGTTCCTTTCCTCGAATGTTCACCACAGTGGTGGAGAGCAGAAGTGGAATGCCAAAATCATCCAGGCACTGAACGATGTTCCGCTTCAGGCCACCGGAGTAAGGCATCAGCTCCGCCACCGCCTGCACATGGGCCCCTTCCAGAGTCATGCGACGGGCCATGATCAGGCCGATATCCCCGGAGCCGAGAATCACGACCTCCCGTCCAGGAAGATATCCCTCCATGTTGACCAGGCGCTGGGCGGTCCCTGCTGTGAAGATGCCCGCAGGGCGGAAGCCCGGGATGTTCAGAGCGCCCCTCGGCCGCTCCCGGCAGCCCATAGCCAGGATGATCGCCCCGGCGTGAATCTGAAAGAGCCCGTCTTTCCGATTCATGGCAGTCACAACCCTGTCCGCTGTCATCTCCATAACCATCGTGTCAAGACGCGCCTCTATGCCCCGCTCCCGTAGCATATCGATGAAGCGGGATGCGTACTCAGGCCCGGTCAGTTCCTCCTTGAAGGTGTGCAGGCCAAAGCCGTTGTGGATGCACTGATTCAGGATGCCGCCGAGCTCCCGATCGCGCTCCAGGATCAGGATGCTCCTCTGCCCCTGATCATAGGCCTCCACCGCAGCTGCCAGCCCGGCAGGCCCTCCTCCGATGATGACAAGTCCAAGCTCTTCCATGGTGTTCCCCTGTCTTTTCTGTACGCTCTTCTTCTCTGATTTTGAACTGTATGACCTCGCCCGGCGACAAGCGGCAAAGCGGACTGGACAGTTCCCTTTCTCTCTCATTTCAGAAGGTATCCTTGTTTTTCCCCAGAATCAGCTTCGATCTGCCTCCCGACTTACTGACCGTCTCCATGGAGATCTCCGGGAGCTCCCTCGACAGGATCTCCATCGTCCTGGGGGAGCAGAATCCCGCCTGGCAGCGTCCCATGCCAGCCCGGGTCCTCCGCTTCAGGCCGTCCAGAGACCTGGCGCCAAGCGGCCTATGAATCGCATCCAGAATCTCCCCCTCCGAGATCATCTCGCAGCGGCAGATGATCCGGCCGTAGGCCGGCTTTTCCCGGATCAGCTGATTCCGCTCCTCCATGGACAGCTCCTTCGGGTTCAGAATCCCCCGGCGTTCTGCCTGAAAATGTGTCTTCTCCTTCAAATGGAACTTCTCTCTCAGGATCCCGGCTATTCTCTTCCCGATGGCGGGAGCCGATGTCAGACCCGGAGACTGAATCCCAGCGCAGTCTATGAATCCCGGGGCATCCGGAAGTTCTCCGATGCTGAAATCTTCCTTCGGGTCATAAGCCCTGAGTCCTGCAAAGGAGGTGATCACCTCCTGGAAGGGGATGTCCTTTACGGTCTCAGAGGCCTTCTCCCGGATCTGTGAGAGGCCCTCCCTCGTTGTACAGTTCCCCTCCTTGTCATCGATGTTGAGGGCAGTGGGGCCAAGCAGAAGGTTTCCGTGCACGGTCGGAGAGACCAGAACCCCCTTGCCCAGCCTGGTGGGCATCATGAAAATCGTGTGCCGCACATGTCTGCCAGCGCTTTTGTCGAGCAGAAGATACTCCCCGCGCCTCGGGATTATGCTCATCTTCTCCTTTGAGACCTGATTGTGGAACACGTCGGCGTAGACACCGGCCGCGTTAACCACTGAGCGGGACCTGAATTCTCCCTGGCTGGTCTCCAGAATGAAGCTCTCCTTCTCCTGCCGGATCCTGAAAACCTCGGTGTTCAGCTGGAAATCCACTCCGTTCATTGCGGCGTTCTCTGCCATGGCGATGGTCATCCCAAAGGGACACAC
>CADBUA010000567.1 GCA_902797665.1 uncultured Lachnospiraceae bacterium
CGACAACTTTGTCCACACCTCGATGGTGGAGCCGCTCTATGAAGCATGCCCCACAGAGAAAAAACTGTATATCGCGGAAGGCGCGGGACACGGGGAAGCCTACCACATAGACCCGGAGCGTTATGAAAAGGAGATCTTTGATTTCCTGGAGCCCTATCTTTAATATGGATCTGTGGGCAGTGTTCAATTCGTCTGAGCGTGCCTTCTGAGATGCCAGATGATCAGGATGCAGGACAGCCGCAGGGCTTGCCAGAAGGCAGAGGGGAAGGAGATGCGGGAAATGGAAGAAGAGATCTTTACAGGCAAAGTGGCAGTCGTCACAGGTGCTGCCAGAGGCATCGGCAGATGCATCGCGGAGGAATTCAGAAAGCGCGGCGCTATGGTGGAGATCATCGATCGGACACCGGGTCCCTACTTTGTCGGAGACCTGTCGCAGAAAAAGACCCTGGAAGACTTTGCGGGATCTGTCATGGAGAAATACGGTTATGTTGACTATCTGATCAACAACGCGCTTCCTCTGATGAAGGGAATCGATGACTGCAGCTATGAGGACTTTCAGTACGCGCTTGCGGTGGGCGTGACGGCCCCTTTTTACCTGACGAAGTTATTGATGCCCATCTTCAGGGAGGGAGCCGCCATCGTGAACATAGCTTCCTCCCGCGACCGGATGAGTCAGGCGCAGACGGAGAGCTACAGTGCCGCCAAGGGCGGGATCTCTGCCCTGACGCATGCCCTGATGATGAGCCTTGCGGGAAAGGTCCGGGTAAACTCCATCTCTCCGGGCTGGATTTCTACAGATGGAACAGTATACGAAGGGCCAGACGCTTATCAGCAGCCATCCGGGAGGGTGGGGAATCCGATGGACATCGCCAGCATGGTCCTGTATCTTTGTTCCGAGAAAGCAGGCTTTATCAACGGAGAGAACATCTGCGTGGACGGCGGCATGACCCGGCAGATGATCTACCATGGGGACAACGGCTGGAGCCTCGCCTGACTGGACATGAAGGCGGAAAGTAACTGTCCAGTCCGCTTTGCCGCTTGTCACCAGGTGAGGCCATATTGTGCAAAATCAAAGGACAGGCGCACTTTGAATGTGGGGATAAATGTGCGCAAGCGGGCATAGAACGCCTGCACATCTGGCAGGTGGGTGCTTCCTGGCATAGAGGGGGGTGAAATATGATTCCGGATCAGTTTCGATCAGAGAGAGAAAAGCACAGGTACTTCAGCGCGTTATCTGAGACAGAGAAGATCAGTGCCCTGAACGAGATCGTTCGGAAGTCAGAATACACGGTCTTCCTGGGTGGGGCGGGGGTGTCCACGGAGAGTGGCATTCCGGACTTCCGGAGCAAGGACGGCCTCTACCGGAAGAAGGACAGCCGCTTTGAGCGCTTCAGGCCGGAGTATCTCCTGAGCCATGAGTGCCTGAAAAAGCACCCCGAGGTATTCTTTGCCTACGCCCGGGAGAACCTGGACGCGAGAGGCGTGAAGCCCAACGCGGCGCATTTTAAACTGGCGGAGATGGAGAAGGCCGGAAAACTGAATGGCCTTGTGACGCAGAACATCGATGGCCTGCACCAGAAGGCAGGAAGCCGGGAGGTGCAGGAAATTCATGGGACCATGATGCGGGGGCACTGTGTTTCCTGCAGGAAAGCCTACAGCGGGGATTTTATCTTTGATTACAAGAGCAACCAGGGGAATCAGGGAGGCCAGGGGATTCCCATCTGCACAGAGTGCGGAGCGATGGTCCGGCCGGATGTGGTTCTCTACGGAGAGCTCCTGGCGCAGCCGGATTATGAGAATGCGCTGAATATGATCAATCTGGCTGATTGTCTGATCATCGGAGGGACCTCCCTGGAGGTCGGATCCGCAGCCCAGCTGGCGCATCTCTTCCATGGCAGATATCTGGTCATCATCAACAAGGGAAAGACCAGGATGGAAGGGAAAGCGGATCTCGTGTTTCACGACAGCATCGGGAAGATCATGAGCCAGATTCAACTGTAAGCATACCCTGGATGAGCGCTGGGAGACCTGCCCGCATTTGCCGCGTATGCGATGAAATGGCGAACGGTCATA
>CADBUA010000568.1 GCA_902797665.1 uncultured Lachnospiraceae bacterium
ACTGAGATACCTGCGCAGCGACTGCCCCGATCATCTGTCTGACGAAGAAGTTCAGTGGCTCATATCCAACAACATTGTTACCATAGTGGATCTAAGGGAGGAGAAGGAATGTCAGGAGAGAATCTGCCGCCTTGCGGAGGAAGAGGGCTTTTCCTACTATCAGCTCCCGCTTACAGGTGGAGGAACTGTCCCGGATTCTCCGGAGGGGGTATCAGAATCATATCTGAAGATGCTGGATGGCAGAATGGACACGATTGTCGATACGATCATGAACGCGGAAACAAATGTTCTGTTTTTCTGTTCCGCCGGGAAAGACAGAACGGGAGTGGTCTCAGCTGTCATCCTGAAAAGGCTTGGAATCTCCGATGATGAGATTGTCGCTGATTATATGAAGAGCAAAGAAAATCTGATGCCTTTTCTGCGTGAATACAGTGAAGCCCATCCGGATATCGATCTCAGAACAATTACACCGGCAGAAGAGAATATCCGCAGTGTTCTAGCAGTTTTATCATGAGACGTCCGGAAGCATCCTGCGCTATCGTAAGCGGCAGGATGAGGCGGACCTCCAGCATAGAACATGATTCCTGATGGAGAGACGGAATCGGTGCCGGGCAAAGGCTGAAACAGAATGATCGGGCAGCTATAGATCCCTGCTGCATTGCATCAGGGATCAGCATTCAAGTGGGACATGGATGAGGGATCTGGAAGGAAAACACGATGAAAGTCCCGATTCAGCGAGCGGACACTTGCCCAGGCAATGGTCCATAAGCGGGTTTCCCGGGAACAGGGCAGAAGCAGAATGGAGGCATATAAAAACTATATAGATACTTAAAACACATATAACAAACGCCATATTGATGATTTGACAGCCCTGCATTCCCTTCCTATAATACAGTCACTTCATCGTCGTCGTTTCTTCCTGTTGTGTCTCGTAGATGGAACACTGTCGTTGTCAAACAGTTCAAGGGGGCGATGTACGTGCAAACTGCATTTCCGATTATCAATCTGCAGGCAACTGGCCGCTGCATCGAAGAGCAGCGCCGGCGCGCTGGACTGAGTGTGCGGGAACTGCAGGATTATTTTGGTTTTGAGTATCCACAGGCTATATACAAGTGGCAGCGTGGCGAGTGCCTGCCCACAGTGGATAACCTGCTTGCCCTGGCCAAGATCCTGCGGGTTTCCATGGAAGACCTCCTGGTGTATGAGGCCCAGGAGGTTACTCATTTTTATGGCGCAATTTATAGCCCGAGTTTTCTTCCAGGACTGATGGGGATGATCTATCTTTCCAGTCGGAGGCGGAGAAACAAATAATCAGCTTATAGCGGGAACCATTCGAATTGACAAAGTCTCATTGGTATATGCCCGCTCGGGACAATTGCTTCGCGAATTCTCACGCGCGGGTATATTGTCCTTCGGAGTGGATTATTCGCAACTGTCCAGTTCGCTTTGCGCATTTGCTGCGCAAAGCATAGTAAAGCAGAGCAAACGCAAAGGTCAGACGCATATTGAATGCGACGACAGGAGCCCCGGCCCGCCCTGTACCTGGAAAGGAGCGCCGCAGCTGGGCTTTCTGCCTTGCAGCAAGAACACTGAAAGACAAAGAGAAGTCACAACTCGGAAAAGGAAAAAGGAAGCCCCGCGATTCCCAGGAAGACTGGGATTACGGGGCTTTTTGCCTGTGAAGCATCAGTCAATGATTCCAATCAGACATCCAAAATGACTTTCAGCATGAATGCTGATATGATATATCGCTGGAAATTGATATAGCATCGGCCGGAAGTTTAAATGTAAGCTGTCCAGTCCGCTTTAGCCGCTTGCCGCCAGGCGGGTCATACGGCTCAAAAGCAAAGCCCGGTCACACTTTCAATACGGACGTAAGATCCTGCACCCGGCCGAAAGCCTACAGGAGCCTGCGACTGGACAGCTGCGAATAAATATAAATAAGCCTTGAAGAGACCTGAATAAGGTTCAGAGAATGCTTAATGGAAGGAAAAAGTGAGAACAAAGTGCAGATAAGACCCTTATACTTCGCTGACAACATTTTCTATTGGTCACGGATCGGAAAGCAGGCGACTGTGCTGGAGATTCAATGCAGCCTCACAGAGACTGTGGATCCCAAGGCGCTGGAAAACGCTTTTTTGAGCGCGCTCCAGGTACATACTAATTTCCGGATCCGCCCGGTAATCATCGGCTTTAAATTTCAGGCGGTCGTGGAGGATCTGACGAAGGTACCGCTGTTTCGGAAAGACGGCCGCAAGAGACATCTTGGCAGCGCTGAAACAGGAGGGCTGCCGCTCTGCATCGAGTATGATGCGGAGAATATCACATTGCACATATTCCATGGAATCTCAGATTTTCGCGGGATCTGCAGTTTCATTCATACGCTCCTGAAATTCTATTTTCATGAGCTGGGTCGTTTTCAGGGGGAACTGCCTCAGCCGGACAGCTCAGATACCATGCCGGCCTTTGAAAGCTTCATCAGCAAGGGAGCACCGGGGGCGCCAATCGGCATGTTCCTCCCGGATGAAAACAAAGTGTTCCATCTGCCGGAGAAAAACTTTGGAAAAAAGACAACGATGCAGAAGATCTGCGAAATCGATGTCCCGCTGCAGGATCTCCTGCTTCTCTCAAAGTCGAGCGAAAGCTCTGTCATGCCGACCCTTCAGGCTTTCATTGGGCGCGCAATCCGCAGGACTTATGAGGTCGGAGAGAAGCTGGTCGTCTGCTATACCCCGGTTGATCTGCGCCCGATTTTTCAGTACACGACAGGCGGGAACGGGTCATCGAACTTCTGCGTTCCTTATTCGAAGGAGATGGACCGCTATGAGCTCTCTGACAGGGCCATGTACCTCAGAAGCATTCTGGATGTGCAGATTCAGCCGGAGAATCTCTACGCAAGAGTGAAGGGGACAATGGAGAGAGTGGCGCCCGCAATCAGGTGGAAGATACCCCTGGGTCTTAAAACACGCCTGATCGTGGACGCTGGACGGAAGACAGACAGAGGCGCCTATACCTATGGGATCTCCTATGCGGGCAAAGTCCGTTTTGACGATGAGATTGCTCCCTGTGTCAAATCACTCACAGGCTGTGCTGGCAGCTATTCCTACCCCTTGTGGATCGTAGCAAGTGAGACAAATGGGATCCTGCAGATGGTCCTCACGCAGGCTTTTGAGGACACGACACTGGCAAAAGCAATCTTCCAGGAACTGGAGAGCCAGGTTCCTGGCACGAGATACAAAGAGTGGGGCCATCATGTGTTTGGCGATTACACACTGAAGAGCGTGAAAAGGCTGCCTGTGAAGTATCAGAGCTGACGCTGAACGGAGGAAGGCCAGGTCCATAGTGCTCAGCTTCAGCCTCAGGATGCGGCATATCCGGCCTGAGACGGCATTGCCTCCTGAGATCCCCGTCCACCTCATGTGCTTTGACATTGAAGCGATCGCGGAAGCTTTGGGAAACATAGGAAAGCATAGGGAAGAATAGGGGAGAGAAGAGGAAGAAAAAGCCCGGAGAAGGTTTTCCCTTCTCCGGGCTTTGCCGCGAATCTTTCTCCTGAAAAGGCACAAAAAGCTGTGCCGCTTTGGATGATGGCCGAACAGGCACAGTGATCGCTGAAAAGATCTGCCTTCCAGCAAACACATTTCGGGTATGAATCCGGATGAAATTGGGAAGAGCGCTGCGGCAGTGTGGAAGACCAGGGGGCATTTCCCCGGAGCTGGACAGGGACAATGCGAATTCAGGCAGACGATGCTGCTGACCGGATCGTGACATCTTCCGTTGACAACCCGGCCGATCCTGAGGCTTTTGTGTACTGGGTCTAGCCAGAAAAGTACACGTTCAGATTCTGATTCCAGCCCTCCATGCTGCGCCAGGCCGAGCCATGTCCGGGGACGGGCAGGTGCAGTCATAAATCCCCTTGGATGCGCAGTTCCAGATTTTGTTTCCACAGGGGCCTCATAGCTGTGAAAGCAGGGGATATCCATAAAACACAATTTTATACAGACGAGCAGTTTCTGTTTTATATACATTTCTGCTTTATATGCGTTTCTGCTTTACTCTTTTCATCTTCATAATCTATCATCCTTTTAATATAGTATTTATAAATATATCAGTTGATTAATCCACACAATGACTGTTAAGAAGCACTGATTCAGCTTCCGCTTGTTGTGGGGAAAACTGAAATGCTCTGTTGTTACCTGCTAAGATTTCCTTGTAATACGGCTCCCATGAGCCATATTCAGAACAGTCACAAAAGTCATATGTTCTTGTGAGTTCTCCCTGATCAGGAGAGAGACGCCTTCTTATCTCATTAGAAATTCAGCAGCACATATTCAAACGATCCGGGCGCGGAAATCCAGATGCATCCTCTTGCCTCGGCAAATTGAAGCGCGCAGGCTCTATAAACGACCCAAATACAGCGCTGTTCACAATCGCGCATATAGGGCCATGTATTCGTTTCCACCCCCGGAGGCTCGTAATGACAGAAGAATATCCTTTCGCTGAAAACTCTCGTTATACGGATAAGGGGACCAGAAGGTATTCTGGACTGTCCAGTCTGCTTTGTCCGCTTGTCGCCGGGCGAGGTCATACAGCTTTAAAGCAAAGGCCGGGCGCTTTCCATGCGGGCGCAGGGGCCTCAGCCCGGCCGAATAGCTAAAGGAGCCTGGGGCTGGACAGCTGAAAGGATCTGGACTACTTCCGGGGGCCTGAAGCAGGATTCCGCGCCCCCCACCGGCAGGAAAAGCCTGGATCAGCTTGGATCATCCTGTATGGCTGTGAAAAGCAACACGATCCCTGTATCCGTTTTGTTCCTGCTTGACCCTGCTGTATTAAGCGATTATAATCATTAAATGAAATAATAAATAAAATGATTGATCATGAGGCACACATTCTCTTCCTTCGGCAGGATGATTGCTTTTCTGCCCCTGTCAGGATTTGTGCGAAGGCTCTGGAACAGACAGGCATTTCTCTGATGGTCTGAAATCATAAGCGGGTGCAGCGGAGATGGAAAAAGAAAAGCGATTTCTCGGGTACAATCAGGAAAAAATACAGGGCATGAACCGTACGCTGGTGCTGAACCTCCTCCGGAAGGAAGGGGTCTGTTCCCGCGCCCAGCTGGCGAAGGAATCCGGCCTGAAGCAGGCGACCATCACAAATATCATCAATGATTTCATAAACTGGGGGATTGTAGAGGAGACAGGCTTCCTTCAGGGCGTCAAAGGGCGGAGGTCCATTGGAATCTCCATCGATGGCAACACCTACGGGATTCTGGCGGTGCGCCTTGCAAGAAGGGGCTACTCCATCGGCGCCTTCAATCTCTGCGGGGAATCCCTGAAGATCATACGCCGCTCCGCAGACCGGAGCCAGGACCCGAAGCGGGTTCTTGAAAACATCTTCCGGGAAATCCGGGAGCTGATGCAGGAAAGCCAAGAGAGAAAGTATCTTGCCATCGGGATTGCCCTTCCGGGCCTCTACAGCCTGAAAAGCGGCAGGATCGAGATCATGACGGGCACCAAGGGCTGGAACGAGATTGTGATCAAGGACCGCTTTGAGGAAGCCTTTCATCTGCCGGTCTTCATCGAGCAGGACGCCAATGCGGCTGCCCTGGCACAATACTGGAAGTATGAGGAAGACCATCCCGGGGAGATGCTGGTCTATCTGGCTGTCGGTCCGGGAGTCGGTGCCGGGATCATACAGAAGGGGGAGATCCTCCGGGGCACCATCGGGGTTGCGGGAGAGATTGGACACATGTCCGTGAACTACAACGGGCCGAAGTGCGCGTGCGGAAACCGGGGCTGTCTGGAGAACTACTGTTCCTCCCGCGCCTTCACCGAAAAGGTGAGTCAAAGAAAAAAGGAACAGCTGACCTTTGAAGAGGCTGCCATCCTTCTGAGGGAGGGGGACCCGGACGCGAAAGCGTGCTTTCTTGAGATCTGCGGGATCCTCTCTGTCGCCGTCGCAAACCTGATGAACTGTTTCAACCCCTCCATCATCATTCTCGGAGACGAGATGTCGCATATCGTACCGGAGCTGATGCTGGAAAGCATCCGGGAGAATGTCAGGAGCCTGGTGATTCCCGCCCTCTATGAAGATACCATGATTTCAACCAGTCTTCTGCCTGTCGACTCCTTTGTCCATGGGGCCTCTGTGGTCGCCTGGAACAGGATTGCCCGGGAACCGGAACTCTACCTGGGACACGATATTTCGTAGCGCTTGCTGCCTGCGGCCAGGCTATTTTCTGCGGATCTCTCATGCCGCGATTTATGG
>CADBUA010000569.1 GCA_902797665.1 uncultured Lachnospiraceae bacterium
ATTCCCTCTATTCCCTCGGTTTCAGCTTCTGTCCCCTTTCCTTGATCAGCTTCAGTCTCAGGCTCTGCTTCACCCTCCAGCTTTTCCACTGCCACAATCTCAAATCCTGTAGCAGCCTCAGCCTCCGGCTCAATCCTATCCTCGGCTTCGCTCTTAGCCTCCAAAAAGCTCTCATCTTCAGGCTCTGACACGAGATCGGCTTTTATCTCTGATTCTGACTCAGCCTCAACCTCAGACTCGGGCCCAGCTTTCAGTCCCAGCTCCTCCGCAGCCCCATCTTCGGGCATTTCCATCTTTGCCGTGAGTTTCCGTAAAGCAAAGTCTACTTCCAGGAACAGCCGGGGAAGTTCTGCGATCGGCTGATTCATAACGTCGTCCACTTCCAGGAGGAATAAAAGCCTGTAGTTCCCATCCCTTTCAAGCTCCGGAAAGCGATAGCCAAAATGTCCATCCACCCCATCCTCCAGCTCTCCCAGCTCCAGAACCTCCTCGGACATCCTGTCGTCCATCTGAAACTCCATCATCCAGATCCGGAAGAGATCTCCAGTATGGTTAGTGATCTGAAAGCAGGCTTCCATCTGATGGCCCAGGACCTGCTGAATCCCAAGAAAGTCGATTCTGATGCCATCCGCGTCATGAACTGTAAGTCCTTCGTAGGTTTCCTTGAGGAAAGCGTACGCATTTACGTCCTCATCCTCATGATCTTCCATATCCCTGTCCGGGATTCTCTCCGCCCGGAGGTTCTCGTTCTCAAAGTCCAGATCGATTGAAAGATGGTCTGTGAGATCGATGGGCTGATTCTCCGGATCGAGAATCTCCAGAAGGAGATCTATGTGATGCTTCTCTGTCGTCCGGAATTCCATGGCTTTCATGGCTTCTGTGAGATCGCAGAAGAGATCGGTTTCCTCAGCAGATCCGGCTTCGCCCAGACGGATGATATCCTCTGCTTTCCCCTCGTCAATCCCGACCTCCCTGGCAATGAGAATGCAGGGCTCTCCTCCATCATTCCGGACATGAAAAGCTGCCCGGACCTGATCCGTGCCTTGAATCCTGATACCGATAAAAAGAATCCGGATTCCTTCTGCGTTGTACAGTTCCTGGGGCTGGTATTCCTCCCAGGCAAACGCATAGCCTTTTTCTTCGTCTGCCTGGGAGGAGGCTGGCTCAGAAAGAACTGAAGACAGCGGCAGAGATGAAGAAAGTGGGGAAGATCCTGGCTCCTCTCGGTCGAAAAAGCTCTCCTGGCCGGAAAAGCCTGAAAGCGCCTGGACATCCGCATCTGTTTCCAGTGCAGCATTCTTCAGCTTTTCATCCTCCTGGTCCGGGGCAGCCATTCTTTCAGATGCTTCCGGCATTTCCAGATCACCCGCATTTTTGCCTTCAGCTGGAGTCTCCGCTTCCTCCAGCACCCTGGTCTCTACAGAAATCTGTTCTGCAGGGCTTTCAGGCGCAGGCGAAGGCTCTGCCGGGATCTCCAGTTCAGCCGGGCTTTCGGCTTCAGTCAGTCGCTCCGCCCCATCATGGCTTTCGGTCTCTGTCTGACGCTCCGCCCCATCATGGCTTTCGGTCTCTGTCTGACGCTCCGCCTCCACATGGTTTTCAGTCTCAGCCGGGCTCTTTGCCTCAACCTTGTCTTCCGTCTCTGACAGGCTTCCAGAATCCTCCGTCCCAGCAGTCAGCTGTTCCCCTGACAGGTCAGCAGCTTTCAGGCTCCCCTTCTCGAAATCAGCCGGATGACTCTGCTGCAGCTCCTGCGGCTTCTCCTCCTGAACCTGATTCTTTGAGGCGGAGGAAAACTCTGCGTCATCCTTCGCAGATCCCCGAATCATTTTGACAAATTTCTTCCATACAGACATTGCTTCTCCCTTCTCCCTGCCTTCACGAAACCATAGATAGCTCTAGATTCAGGCTGCAAATCACATTAATTAATATTTTTAAATATCAAATATATTCTCAAAGAATATTTAAATTCAAACATTAATCTATATCAATCTGATCACAAATCCTGTTCACGCTTCGCTCTTTGTATGCCAGGCCATTCTGCCGCCTGTCAGTGAATCCCCATCGTTCCAGATGCCAGATGCTCCGTAGTGGTCCCGGGCAAACACAAGATGCTTTCGGAAAGTCCGGTCGTTCTTTTCCGCAATCACCCACAGGTCTCCTCCTTCCGGGCGTCTGTCAATCACCGAGTATCCGTGATAACGGAAATAGGCGGCAAGGCCGGGCAGGCTCTTCCGGCGTCTCTCCCAGGCTCCAGCCTTCTGAGGCGTCAGGCTTTCAGGAGAGGCGCCGTTTTCCTTCTGCGTTTCTGTTTCTGCCCCAGGCTCCGGCTCCTGTCCTTTTCCGTTCTCATTCTCATTCTCTTTCTTTCTGAGAGATTCCTCGCAGGACTCCGGCAGCTTGCTCTCCGGCAAGGCAGATCCCTGAAAGTCATAGAGCTTCGGATCCATCTCTCCGACAAAGCAGGACGGCTGCCGGGTATAAAAGATTACCAGGCCATCCATGGCTCTGGTCATCGCCACATAGGCGAGGTTCCTGGCCTGAACCATGGCGTCCTGCCTTTCTTTTGGATCCTCAATCTTCAGCACATGCCAGCCCGGTATAAACTCCTCCTCAAAGAAGGGAAGGATGACAAGCCTGAACTCCATCCCCTTTGCGCTGTGAATGGTCGTGATCTTGACCCCGGGGCCTCTGGCCTGATAGGTCCCCTCCCTCAGGATCTGCTCATGTGGAATGGAAGCGTCCATGCACCACTCTGAGAGGGTTCTCACCTGATTCCTCCGGGGACAGAGAACCCCCACCGTCGCTCCCGGATTTTCCTGGAGGTATGCCCTCAGAAGATTCGTCAGATAAGTCTTCTGCTCCCGATAGTCCGCGCAGGCAATCACCTTCGGACGAGCGGATCCCGGCCGCTCCGGCCGGATTCTCTCCGGGATTTCCTCATCCTTCAGGAAGGGATCGTTATGCTTTCTTACGCTCTCCGCCAAAGCCTCGATCTTCTGGGAGCAGCGAAAGGATTTTCTCAGGATTTTCGTGCTTGCCCGGGCACCGGTCTGGGCATTCTTCCAGAAGTGTCGGTAGATCCTCTGACCGCTGTCCATGCTGAAGAGCATCCGATTCCTGTATGCGGCGACAGCTGTGCGCATCCTGGGCAGCGACTGATCCTGGGCTTCGTCCAGCAGAATTATGTCGTATTTCATCTCTTCCGGGATCTTCTCCAGATTGTGGGAGACAAACAGGTCGCGGTCCTCCCACTCACACCGCCGCATCTGATGCAGGCGGCGCTCATAGTCTGCGTAGATCGCAAAGACAATTCCCCGTTCCTTTTTCTCAAGATGCATGCTGCTGCGGCCTTC
>CADBUA010000570.1 GCA_902797665.1 uncultured Lachnospiraceae bacterium
AGGGTAACTGGGGACATCCAGACGGCACAGGGCTTAGGCAGGGGAAGATGCCCTCCCTCCGGGAGAGCGGAATGGACAAGGGAGGCCGGGAAGCATGGAAAGCTTCCAGGACAGGGGATCGAAATGAAGATTTGCAGGAAGTGCGGGGCCGTACTCAGAGACAGTGATAAGTTCTGCAGTCAGTGCGGCGCGCGGGTCTTTGGCGAGGGAAAGAGCCTCTGGGATCTGAAGAAGGAGTCCAGGGAGGAGCAAAAGCAGCAAAAAGTCATTAAGTTCCGCTCGATGGACGAGGAGGAGGAAAGCGGCTACCGCGACAACTTTGTCGAGGGGGAGGAGAACAGCTTCCATGCCCTGAACATGACTTCAGGCATTCTCCTGATCATGGCGGCGGTGATGCTGGCCTTTGCTCTCTACTACTTCTTTTCGATGAACAGCTTTGAGATGCGGGGCGGCGCCAGCAATATCAAGGTGGTGGAGAGCCCGCAGACCGAGCGGAAAAATGCCGGGCTAACCCTTATGGCAGAGAGCGAGGCGCCGGAGGAGATTTCACAGCCTGGATCTGAGACAGAGATGGAGCAGTCGCCTGCTGGCGCTCAGGGGGCGGAGCTTCAGTCAGAGATGGGGGAAGTTCTGAGCGAGAATACGCCTGCTGTAACAGAAGCTGTGACGGAGTCCCAATCAGAGCAAAGCACAGAGACCGAGAGCCCGGCAGCGGATCTGGCGTCCGGGATGGAGGAAGGTACAGAGACGGAGCCTCAGACAGAGGCGGAGACCAAAGATCAGACAGAGAAAGAGATCGAGACCGAAACGGAGACGGAGACCGAGACTGAAAGTGAGAGCGGAAATCCGAAGCTCCCGAAGGCGGCCGATGTGATTGATACAGGCCATGTGGAAGGGCTTCTGGCTGCCGGCTCAACAGCCAGCCAGTACGAGATTTATGTCTATGACATGGAGCATGACTCCGAGGTTCAGATCGGGGACTGCACGCAGCCCATGTATGCCTCAGCCCTGATCACGGTCCCGATCCTGTACACTGCCGCGGCCCTGGCGGACGATGGGATCATATCCCTGGACACGGAGATCCCCTATGTCTCCTCCATTGGCGGCCGCGGAGAGTTCACAGCTCAGAGCCGGGACGGGGGAAGCTACCCGCTTTCCTGGTACCTGCAGACCATGGTGCATTATTCGGACAATAACTGTATCAACATCCTGATTGACTACCTGACTTTGGACACCATCAACAACACCTGCAGTGAGCGGGGTTTTTCCTCGGTCTGGCTGGAGCGGAAGATGGTCTCCGGCAGCACGGGCGGGAAAGACAACTATATTTCGGCGAAGGATCTGGCCATGATGATCCGGCAGCTGTACGAAGGGGATTTCCAGTCTGTCGGCAGAGACTTTATGACGGAGTACTTTCAGATCAACGCGGGAGATTCCCTTCCGACCCTGTGCGGCCTGGCGCCATCCCTCAGCGGCGCGGACCTCTTCCTGAACCAGAACGGACACGGGGACACGCGTTACAATGAAGCGGCTCTGATCGAGACTGGGGGCGCCAGATACATCCTGGTGGAGATGCTGTACGGAAAGATGGGCTTCAGCTACAGTCCGGCCGTCACGGACATCTCCGAGTACATCAGCTCTGTGCTGACCTGGGTGGAGTGAGAAGCAGGAAGAATCAATTCGAAACCTATACGAAAAGAAAGCGCCCGAAGGCACTGCCTTCGGGCACTGCCTGTCAATAAAGGGGAAAAGGGGAGCATCATGGGACAAGTAAAGCGGATCTATGTGGAGAAAAAAGATAAATTTGCGGGGGCAGCTTCGGATCTTCGGGCGGAGATCCGAAGCTATCTCAAGATCGAGGGACTCAGAAAGGTCCGGATCTTGATCCGCTATGACTCTGAAAACATCTCTCCAGAGGTCTATGAGAAGGCAAAGACCTGTGTCTTCTCAGAACCGCCTGTGGATCTTTTCTATGAGGAAGACTTTCCAAAAGAGCCGGGCGACCGGGTCTTCGCGGTGGAGTATCTCCCGGGGCAGTTTGACCAGCGGGCGGATTCCGCCGTCCAGTGTGTGCAGTTTCTGGGGGAAAAGGCCGAGATTCTGATCCGCACGGCTGTGGTTTATGTGCTCTCCGGGAATCTTTCAGAAGAAGAGTTCCTTCGGATTGAGGAGTACTGCATGAACCCGGTGGACTCCAGGATCGCTCCGGAGGGAAAAGCGGATACCCTGCGCCAGGTTTACCCGGAGGCGCCCGGGATCGAGATCTTCCAGGGCTTTACATCTATGGAGGAAGAGGCATTGAGGAGCCTCTATCGCTCCCTGAACCTGGCAATGACCTTCGCGGATTTTCAGTTCATCCGGGACTTTTTCAGGGATCAGGAGCATCGGGATCCTACTGCCACCGAGGTCCGTGTCCTGGACACTTATTGGTCCGATCATTGCCGGCATACGACCTTCTCCACTGAGCTCACCCATGTGGAGTTTGAAGAAGGCCCCTGGCGGAAACGGATTGAGGAGACTTTCCAGCGTTACCTCTTAGACCGGAAGGATGTCTACGGGGACCGGAAGGATAAGATCGTCTCCCTGATGGATCTGGCTACGATGGGAGCCAGAAAACTGAAAAAGGATGGAATCCTCACAGATCAGGAGGAATCGGACGAGATCAATGCCTGCTCGATCATCATTCCGGTGGAGATCGACGGGAAAACCGAGGAATGGCTCCTGAACTTTAAGAACGAGACGCACAATCATCCGACTGAGATCGAGCCCTTTGGCGGCGCCGCCACCTGTCTGGGGGGAGCCATCCGGGATCCACTCTCGGGCCGGACCTACGTCTACCAGGCGATGCGCGTGACAGGGGCTGCGGATCCGACCCGGCCCATGGATGAAACCCTGAAGGGGAAGCTTCCCCAGAAGAAACTGGTATCAGAGGCGGCACATGGCTATAGCTCCTACGGAAATCAGATCGGTCTGGCAACGGGATATGTAAAGGAGATCTATCATCCCAACTACGTGGCCAAGCGAATGGAGATCGGAGCGGTCCTGGGGGCGGCCAGGCGCTCGGATGTCCGCAGAGACACTTCCCGGCCGGGGGATCTGATTATCCTTCTGGGCGGCCGGACCGGCCGTGATGGCATCGGCGGAGCCACCGGCTCCTCCAAGGCTCACACGGAGAAGTCCATCGAGGTGTGCGGGGCAGAAGTCCAGAAGGGCAACGCGCCCACAGAGCGGAAGCTTCAGCGCATGTTCAAGAGACCGGAAGTCTCCCGGCTCATCCGCAAGTGCAATGATTTCGGAGCAGGCGGCGTCTCAGTGGCCATCGGGGAGCTGGCGGAAGGCCTTTCCATCAATCTCGACATGGTGCCGAAAAAGTATGAGGGCCTTGATGGCACGGAGATCGCGATCTCCGAGTCTCAGGAGCGGATGGCTGTGGTCATCGGCCCGGAGGACAAGGAGGCGTTTCTGGCCTACGCGGAGGAGGAGAACCTTGAGGCGACGGAGGTCGCCCTGGTGACAGAAGCTCCCCGCCTCGTGATGCACTGGCGCGGCAGGACCATCGTCGACATTCCGAGAGCCTTTCTCGATACCAATGGCGCCCATCAGGAGACACAAGTGCTGCTGGAGGAGCCCAAAAGAGAGGATAACTATTTCGCTTCAAAAGAGATTTCAGAGGAGAAAGTCCGAGATATCTGGCTTTCAAAGCTCGCTGACCTGAATGGCTGCTCCCAGAAGGGCCTGGTGGAGATGTTTGACTCCTCCATCGGAGCAGGCACGGTGCTGATGCCGTACGGCGGGCAGTACCAGATGACTGAGACCCAGACCATGGTCTCCCATCTTCCGGTTCCGGCGGGGACATGCCGCGATGTCTCCATGATGGCTTATGGATTTGATCCGTATCTCTCCAGCTGGAGCCCCTACCATGGAGCTGCCTTTGCGGTTCTGGAGTCTGTGGCAAAGATTGTCTCCTCTGGAGGAGACTTCCGGAAGATCCACTTCACTTTCCAGGAGTACTTCCGGAGAATGAACGAAGATAGAAGCAGATGGAGCCCGGTACTGGCTTCTCTGCTTGGTGCCTATGAGGCGCAGATGCGGCTTGGCCTTGCCTCCATTGGAGGAAAGGATTCCATGTCCGGTTCCTTTGACGACATCGATGTCCCGCCGACCCTGGTCTCCTTTGCGGTCTGCATGAACAAGGCGGACCGGATCCTGTCTCCGGAGCTCAAGAAGGCAAGAAGCCGTTTGATGCTCCTTCCTGTAAGGCGGGATGCGGATGACCTTCCGGATTTTGAGGAGGCAAAGCGCCAGTATGCCCGTTTCTTTGAGGACGCGGCAGCGGGCCGGGTTCTCTCCGCTTACGCCTTGAACGGAAACGGCCTGGCCTACGCCCTCTCCAAGATGGCTTTCGGCTCCAGAATGGGCTTCTGTCTGGAAGACAGCCTTAGCGCGGAAGATCTTTTCGC
>CADBUA010000571.1 GCA_902797665.1 uncultured Lachnospiraceae bacterium
CATCTTCCATCTATAGGTCCAGGCACAAAAGGTCCCTGGCACAAAAGCATATAGCTGCCTGAAAGCTTTCATGTTACATCAATAAGTGGCAAAGATGCATACATCCCACGACGCCAGGGGAGATGCGCAAAAGATATGCAAAAGATGCGCAGTCTTTCAAACAGCATCATCTGCCTCAAGGCAGTGTTTTCTGATCTCCTCGAAAATCATCGGGGCGTAGACCGGGAAACGGTCCAGAAATCCAGGAGAAGAGTTAATCTCCGTCAGGATATAGCCCTCCGGGCTGTAAAGCAGATCAATCCCGCAGAGATCCAGGCCGGACGCCTTCGCAATTTTCCACGAAAGAGATCTGATCTCCTCGTCCTCAATCTCAATGAATTCATACGAGGCCCCTGCCTTGACGTTGGAGCGGAACTCATTCGGGTCATCATTGAAGCGCCTGATGCCAAAGATGGGCTTCCCATACAGGCAGGTGACCCGAAGATCACGCCCCATCGAGGAAGTGATGAAGTTCTGCGCAATATGCTGATACCCTTCCTCCTTCGTGAGTGATCTGAGGAAAGTCGAGAGCTCTTCCTCTGTGTGGACCAGCTCCACACCGCGTCCGCCGAATCCGCTTCTGGGCTTTACCACCATCGGCAGGCCGAGCAGGCCGATCAAGGCGCTGGGATCTGTCCGGCAGCTGACCAGCGCTGTCTGAATCATACGCGCTGCGCCTGCCTTCGCCAGCCTGTGATAGGTCATCATCTTGTCCGCGGCGCTCTTTACCGCTTCAGATGGATTGAAGGCGTAGACCCCTGCGCTTTCGATGAATTTCGCAATGTCCATCGTCACAGCCGAGCCGTCGCAATTCCACAGTACATCGGGAAGCTCCGCCGGGGCTCCGTCGCGGTAGATTCTGTATTTTCCGCTCTCCTCCATCACCGGGACCACGTTCCAGGCATTGACCAGCTCAATCTGAACCTCTTTGTCTATTCCCTGTACGGAGTCAATCATGTCCTCCAGTTCTTTTCCGTATTCTCCGTCTGTCAGGCACCAGATCCTCATCATTCTTCCTCTCTGTCTATTCTGTTGTCTTTTCTGTTTCAGAGATCTACCTACATTATCATTCATTTTTCTTCATTATACCACTATATGAAGTATTGACTACCCGATAAACCCTGATTCTTGCTATTTTAATTGCACTGTCTTTGATAAATTTTTGTCAAATCTTCTGTTTTTACCAACCACCGGAAAATGGCAGGATTTATGCCTAAGGCTCTTCCGATCTGCCGCAGAAAAACCTGTACCTGTCCAGGTACAGGGCCGGGCACAGGCTCCTGTCGTTGCACGCAACGTGCGCCTGGTCTTTGCTTTTGAGCTATATGGCCTCTCTTTAGGCATTTCTGCGTGGAGCGTGAGAAGGCAGAACAGTCAGGACGGGTGCACATTTCAGCGGCATGCGGAAGGCCTCACCGGCCTCTGATCCGGGAGAGATTCTGGCAGAAGGTTCCTGCTCTGTTCAAAGCAAGACTATCAACTGCTCTCCTCTCCCGATCGTGCTATAATTTCGGAAATGGCATCCCGCCCGGGATCTGCCACAGGATCAGTTCAAATCTGAAGGAGGACAAGCATGGAATTTTTCATCCCTGTACATGTCTATGAAGGCATAGGAATCGTCAAGGCCCGCAGCAGGGAGCTGGCCGCGCTGGGCACAAAAGCCCTGATCGTGACAGGAAAAAACTCCGCCAAGAAGAACGGCTCCCTCCGGGATGTCGAGGAGGCTCTCGCCTCCGAAGGAATCCCTGCCGCTGTCTTCTCCGACGTAGAGGAAAACCCTGCCGCGGAAACCATCATGAAAGCCCGCGACTGGGGTCTCTCTGAGGGTGTAGACTTTGTCGTCGGCCTCGGCGGCGGATCGGCACTCGACGCCGCCAAACTGATCGCGCTGATGATCTGCCACAAGGATGAGGGGCCGGATTTCCTCTTTGACAAGAACGCAGACAACCTCTCCCTGCCGGTCGCGGCCATCCCGACAACCTGCGGGACCGGCTCGGAACTGACCGCGGTCAGTATACTGACACTCCCCGAAAAGCGCTCCAAGTCCTCCACCCCGCACCGCATCTTCCCAAAGATTGCCCTGCTCGACGGGACTTACCTGAAAAGCGCCCCGAGGCAGGTTCTGAACAACACGGCCATTGACGCCCTCGGTCACATGATCGAGAGCATCATCAACGTGAAGTCCTCGGACTTCTCCCGCATGACCGCCATGGAGGGCATCGCAGAGTGGCGGCGGAGTAAGGATGTCCTTCTCGGGAAGAAGGAGCCTTCCGATGAGGATTATCAGAACCTGATCAAAGCCTCAGGCCTTGGCGGGATCGCCATCGCTCAGACCGGCACCTCCCTGCCGCATGCCTTAAGCTATCCGATCACCTTCGAGATGAAGATGCCTCACGGGCAGGCCATCGGCTTCTTCGAAGCCTCTTTCCTTCGGGAATCTCCAGAAGCGCTCTCTTCCATGATTCTGGAGCAGGCGGGCTTCTCCTCCCCGGATGCGTTTGAGGACTTCTACAGGGAGGTCTGCGGCAATCCACTGATCTCTGAAGACCTTCTGTGCCAGGCTGTTGAGATGACGCTGAATAATCCCGCAAAGCTGGAGACTGCCCCCTTCCGGGTGGATCAGGAGATGCTCCTTCGGATCGCAGGGCTTAAGAAAAGCTGATAACCAGACAGCTCTGCCTTAGAAGATGGGGCAGGCGGAAAATGAAAATGTCAGGCAGGACTGCCCCTGGCATATGGTTCGATATGAAAAAACTGATCGTAAAATACAGAGAACTCATCATCTACTTTATCGTCGGCGTCATGACGACGCTGGTTAACTGGGCTGCCTATGCCCTTGCCGTGGAGGTCTTTGGCTGGAGCATCACCCTCTCCAACGTCTTTGCCTGGGTCACCGCGGTCCTCTTTGCCTTTGTGACAAATAAGATCTGGGTCTTCCGCTCCTTCAGCTGGGACTTCCGCTGCGCTGCGCGCGAGGCTTTCCTCTTTGTCTCCGCCCGCCTTCTGACCGGGGTCCTGGAGATGGCTGGCGTCCCTCTGCTGGTCCGCCTTGGCCTGAAGCAGCCCCTCTTCGGTGTTAAGGGCATGTGGGCAAAAGTCGTGGTCAGCGCAATCGTCATGGTGCTGAACTATGTGTTTTCAAAACTTTTCATTTTTAAAGG
>CADBUA010000572.1 GCA_902797665.1 uncultured Lachnospiraceae bacterium
ACCATCCTGTACTGGTATGCCTTTACGATGCCAGGAATGATCAGGAGAAGGCTCCACAGAAGGATGAACAGGTTTCTCAGAAACAGGACCAGGACAGAGTTCAGGTAGCCTTCCCTGAAGCATACCCCGATGGCATCCACGCCTTCAGACCTTCCCTCTGTATGAGCCTGAGCGAAGTAATGACTGATGCCGGCATTCAGGACCGCGAAGACAAAAATCCCCAGAAGGCTCAGCCCAAGTGACAGCGGCCGTCCATAGGTCAGCGTCACTTTTCCTCCCATCTGAGAGGCAAGGTCCGCAATGCCTCCCAGCGGCGTATTCTGAAGCTGCTGGACGACCTCGTCAGGGACTGAACTGGTGAAGTTAATTTCCGGCAGCATTGCCAAAACCGCGGCCAGCATGCTCAGAACCGTCATAGCCCAGTAGTCCCTTCTCAATGCTGCCTTCCCATCCCGCTTGATTTCCGCCCGGTTCCATTCTCTCATAAGTCTTCTCCATTTATGCGATCACATCTGCAGGCATTTCACCGATGCTTCCTGCCGCGGTGAAATATTGCAGCTTTCCACTCGTGCCAGTCGTCACATCATTGCTTTTAAAAGCACGCCATGTGCCATGTTGTATGGTATAATATAGTATATTTCATTATATTATAGTATAGCGTAGTATGGCGTAGCATAGTGCGGCATAGTGTATTGTCATTGTGCGCAATTCTATTTTCCTGAACGATATTATATTATGTTGTTTTCGTTATGTTATATTATATTATATTATGACTCTGCCTTCTGTTTCGGTTTTACATAGGTCAGGCACAGCATGGTGATATCGTCAAACTGGGGGGCATCCCCGGCGAATCTGTCAATATCTTCCCGAAGCGCCGGGAGAAGTTCATTCGAGGGGAGATCGCTGTGGGAACTCAGAAAGGCTCTCAGCCGCCCTATGCCGTATAGCTTTCCATCGCTGTTGGTCGCCTCGGTGACGCCGTCCGTGTACTGGAACAGGCGTTCTCCCGGCTTCATGGTGAAGGAACCAAACTCATAGATCTGTTTCTTCATCAGTGCCAGAGGAAGGCCTGGTTTTGGGGTCAGCTCCCTGCAAATCACGGTGTCTTCCCTCGTCTCCATCAGGAAGGGGTGCTCATGACCTGCATTTACAAAGAGAACTTCCCCGGTCTCAAGGTCCAGAACAGCCTCAAAGGCTGTGATAAACATGAACTGCTCATTGGACTCGCAGAGAAGTCTGTTGACTTCCTCAAACACATTTCCCGGGTTCTTTCCGGGCTGGTTCCTGTCTTTGATCAGGGTCTTCCCGATCACCATGAAGAGTGCCGCCGGAACGCCCTTTCCGGAGACGTCTCCCACGACAATGGCGACATGGGTATCGTCCACCATGAAGAAGTCATAAAAATCACCCCCAACTTCCTTCGCGGGATCCATGGTGGCGTAGACATCAGCCTCCGGAACATTCGGAAGAGCAGGAAAGACACTTGGGAGCATATCCGCCTGAATCTGGGACGCAATGCTCAGTTCAGATCTGATCCGCTCCTTGTCGGCGGTCAGCTGATTGCTCACCGCGATATGGCTTTTGACCTGCCTGTACATCTGATTGAAAGATTCCGCCAGTTCTCCGATCTCATCCCGGGAATTGATCTCAATATCGACATAATTGTCCGACTCCAGATGACTGACCATGCTTTTGGCAGCCTGGTTGATCCTGTTGATCGGTTTCACCAGAATCCCCTGGAAGAAAAAGAACACAATCACCATGAGGCAGAGCGTGATGAACAGCGTCAGAAGAATAATGTTAAGGACCAGTGTCAATCGGATGGAAGCGATGTTCTCCGCTTCCACGTCCACGCCCACAACCGCCACTGGCTTCTCCTGGCTGTCATAAACCGGCGCAAAGAATGAAATGATCCCTGTCGCCAGGTCCGCGGGTGTATATCCGTGATAAGCCACTTCCTTCCCTGCCATGAGATCCGCAAACACGCCCGCCTCATTGGTCTCAAACACGTAGGTGCTTCCCAGAGGGCAGCCTTTTCCATCCAGGTTTTCGTCCCAGACATAGCGCGTTTCATCCTCCCCAGGGACCAAAACATAAATATATTTAACTTTACTGTCATGATACTTTACGTTATCAATATATTTCTGGAACATTTCATAGTAATCGTCCTTCTCAAGGCTCTCGAGATAGGGGAGGACCCTGTCGCCGTCGAGAAAGTCCGCAGCGGTCTCCGCCACAAGCTTCGCGCTATTTTCCGTGTTCTCAGCCTGAAGGCTGTTCATCCTCACACCCAGGTATGCGCCAAGGGATACCGAAAGCAACAGCATGAATGCACAGAGGTTGAGCAAGATTTTCTTTGTGATTGACAGATCTTTCAGTTTCGACACGCTGTTTTCTCCTTTTCCTCCGGCTGAGCCTTCAGCGCCTTCTCCTCACAGATGAAGCATCTATCTCCCAATAGTCCCGGAAAAAAGACGGG
>CADBUA010000573.1 GCA_902797665.1 uncultured Lachnospiraceae bacterium
AGAGAGCAGATAGATGGATGGAAGAGAGACAGCAGAGATGGAAAAGAGGGAAAAGATGGATCAGCCCATCTTCGATGGGGAAGGCAGGGAATGGTCCTTTGGGCGGTATCTCGCTATCTATACGGCTGTATTTGCGCTGGCTTCAGCGCTTGTTTTTTTGCCTTTTCTCCTGACGGGCAGGACCTTTGTCTTTCGGGTGGACGGGGAGTCGCAGTACATTCTTTATCTGAGATACATGGGGCAGTACCTGAGGGAATCGATCAGAAACCTTCTCTCAGGCCTTGCGCCGAAGATGTATGACTTTACGATCGGGATGGGGGATGACATCAACGCCATCGTCCGCTTTCATCCGCTGGACTTTCTCTCTGTCTTTGTCCCGGCTTCTTTATCGGAGGAGCTTTATGCAGGGATTCTCCTTCTCCGCTATTATCTCTCCGGCCTCAGCTTTTCTGTCTATGCCCTGTCTTTCGGGCGCGGGAAGGGAGCGGATGATCTGGCGCAGCCATTCCAAAAGCTTTCTCATGTGAATGTCCTGTCCGGGGCGCTGGTCTATGTGTTCGGCGGATACATGCTGATCCGGGTGATGAACCATCCGATCTACGCCTCGGCCTTCATCATCCTGCCGATGCTCTTTCTGGGAGCGGAGAAGGCAGCGCGGGGGGAGGGCAGGATTCTCTTCCCTCTGACGGTAGCTCTGGGCTTTATCAGCAACTACTACTTTTTCTACATCTGCTCGATCGCCCTTCTCTTCTACATGCTTCTGCGCCTTCCGGATATTCTTCCGCAGAGTCAAAAGAGCGTTCTCAAGGTCAGGCATGAGAGCAAAAGAGAGATTGATGGGAAGATCCGGGCTTTTCTTTATCTCTTTTTCTCTATGCTGGGGCTTTACCTGATCGGCCTTCTCTGTGCCATGGTGACTTTGCTTCCAACGATGATCCGCTACTTCGGATCCAGCCGCACCAGTCAGACCAGTCAGACCCAGAACTTCTTTTTCTATGAGGACTTCCGCCGCTACTTTGCCTGGATCCCGAACCTGATCAGCCCCTATCTGAGCTCCGGAAACGGAACGGCACTGAACTTCGCCGTGACGGTATTGCCGGCGCTGCTGATTCTGTTTTTTCTCCTGAGAAAGCAGCATCGGGTCCTGAAGGGATCCCTCCTTCTGGAGCTTTTCTGCCTTCTCCTGCCCATGGGCGGGTATGTTCTGGCGGGCTTTAACAACGAAAACAACCGCTGGGTCTTTCTGATCGCCCTGTCCCTGGCTATGACGCTGGCCGTCACGGCGGATCTGTTTGGGCGGCTGGATCGAAAGGGCCGCGTGCTGATGCTTGCTGTCACAGGCATCTATGACCTGGCCTTTCTGGGAGTGATGCTTCTTCAGGGCCTGAGTTTCTTTTATCTGACGGCCATGGCGGAGGTCACGGGGGCTGCAGTCTTCTCAGTCTGGATGAGCCGGAAGGAAAAGCCTTTGCACTTTGTCAGAGGAGCGGTGCTTCTCATGACCTTTTTCTCCGTGGTGCTCTCCGGCCTTCTCACCTATCTTCCCGCCTTTGGGGATGTCACATCCCTCTGCGTGGAGAAGGGGGATGCACTGGGCGCCTACGAGCGGATTGACCGCGAAATACTCCGGGATCTCCCGGATGATTCTTTCTACCGGGCGGATGCGGCCGGCGTTCTGAGCGGTTCGGAAAACGCCGGGATTTATTATGGAACACGCGGAAGTTCCATGTACAACAGCATTCTCAATCCCGCCCTGATCGGAGCGATGCTGGAGACCTCGAACATCGGCCTGGACGCGGTGACCCACCTCCAGGACCTGGATGGCCGTTTTGGAAGCGAGAACCTGGCGGCGGTGAAATACTATGTGTCCCGCTATCCGGGGAATGTCCCTTATGGATTTTCCAAGGAGCCGGTACTTACGAAAGGAAAGGTTTCGGTCTATCAGAATGAACTGCCGATCTCCCTGGGGAGCAGCTATGTGTCGGCGATTCTCCGCCCGGACTTTGAAGAACTGAGTCCCCTGGAGAAAGACCTGGGAAGACTCTCCGCTGTTGTTTTGGAGGAGGATGAGAAGGGGCTTCTGGAAGATCAGAAGAGCGTGAAAGAAGGAGAAAAGCTCCTCCGGATGGAGGCGCAGTCCCTCCGGAAGGACCTGATAAAGGTTTCCATGGATTTGCCTGAAAAGGACAATGAAGAGGTCAGCCTGATGGAGAAGGGCCTTCTCGTCTTAAAGGATGGAGGAAAGCTGACCCTCTCCTATGAGAAAAAGCCGGGATACGCGTGTTTTCTGAGTCTTCAGGGCTTTGGCTCCAGGGAAGAGCTCCGGAAAGTCTCCTTTGTCTCAAAGGGATTCCGGAAGTCGCTTTACCTCCGGAATGAGCATCAGGTCTACACCATCGGCCGGACGGATTATCTGATTGATCTGGCATCCTCCGGTCTCGGGGAGGGAGCGGGAGAGATCTCCCTGGTCTTTGACAGGAAAGGACCCTACAGACTCAATGAGGCTTCCTTCCTCTACCTGCCCCTGGAGGGGCTTCAGGAGGCGGCAGAGAAAAGGCAGGAGGAGTCCCTGGAGGGGACCGTATCAGGGAACCGGATCAGCGGGGAGATCTCTGTCTCCGGAAAGAGAATTCTGGTCTTTCCGGTCCTTTACCAGAAGGGCTGGAGCCTCAGGGTGGACGGGGAGAGGGCTGACCTTTTTCAGGCCAATCTCTGTTATCTGGGGACGATACTTCAGGCCGGAAGCCATCACATTGACCTCACCTATGAGACGCCGGGCCTGAAGACAGGTGCGCTTCTGTCTCTCATTGGCTGCATTCTTTTGATCCTCTCAGCCCTGATCAGGAGAAAACAGACACAGAAGCTGCAGAAAACGTAACAGTCCAGTCCGCTTTGCGTACTTTGCGCCGAGCGAGGTCATACAGTTCAAATGCAAAGACCGGGCGCACTATGAATGCGACGACAGGAGCCTGCGCCCGGCCATGTACCTGAACAGGAGCCTGCGACTGGACAGGTGCCAGAAACCGTAACAGTCCAGTCCGCTTTGCGCAGCCTGCTCCTGGACAGCTACAGAAAAGCTTCCTGCTCCTGGCGCGGGAGGG
>CADBUA010000574.1 GCA_902797665.1 uncultured Lachnospiraceae bacterium
CTTCCGGGAATTCTGGTCTCGGACAGGGTCCGGCAGCTTCGCCTGAGAAGGAGGAGGAAATCTTTGGAGGCCCGGGCAGCATGGAAGGCCTGAGTGCCGGAGGGAAAAGCTCCACTGATTCTGAGGAAAAAGATGAGGAGGCGGAGCAGAAGCGCCAGGCTGAGGCGGATGAGCGTCGCGCGAACTTCCGGATTGAAGACAGTGCGTCCTATAAAAAGCTTGAGGAGCTGGTAGGCCTGGAGAGCGTGAAGAAGGATGTGCTGGAACTCTCCTCCCTCATGAAGATGCAGGTCCGGCGGAAGCGAGAAAACCTGCCGGAAGTGCCGGTCTCCCTGCACCTGGTCTTCGCGGGAAATCCCGGCACAGGCAAGACGACCATCGCCCGGATCCTGGCGGAAATCTACCGGGATATCGGGGTTCTCTCAAAGGGACAGCTTGTGGAGGTTGACCGGTCCGGTCTGGTGGCCGGCTATGTTGGTCAGACCGCTATCAAGACGAGGGAGAAGATCGAGGAGGCGAAAGGCGGGATTCTCTTCATCGACGAAGCCTATACCCTCTCACGGGGGGAGAATGATTTTGGCCAGGAGGCCATCGACACGGTTCTGAAGGCCATGGAGGACATGCGGGATGACTTCATCGTGATCGTGGCCGGCTACACGGAGCTGATGGAGGGCTTCATCGACAGCAACCCGGGTCTGGAGTCCCGCTTCAACAAGTACATCTTCTTCCCGGACTACACGGCGGATGAGCTGATCCGGATTTTTAGCTCCATGTGCAAAAAGTACGGATACGAACTCACCGAGGACGCGAAGCCGATCTTGGAGGAAAAGATCCGCCTCATGGAGGAGAACAAGGGAGAGAACTTCGCCAACGCCCGGGATGTGAGAAATCTCTTTGAGAAGATCGTCACCAACCAGGCAAAGCGCCTGGCTTCCCTCCCGGAGGAAGATATCCGGATCATCACAGCGTCCGATATCACCGGGGAGGAGGAAAAGCCGAAGGGAGACCCTGAGGGGGAAAGTCCTGAGGTGGAAAATCCTGAGGGGGAAAGTCCTGAGGGGGAAAGTCCTGAGGGGAAAAGTCCTGAGGGGGAAAGTCCTGAGGGGGAGAGCCCTGAAGGAGGAGAAAAAACCGGGGAAGACGGGGAGACGACTATGCTGAGAGAAGAGAACGCGTCGGCCCAGCCCACAGGCTCATCAGAGAATTCATGATGATGAAGGATCTTCGGTAAAATGATGGGTTTACCAGGTGCTCTGTTTTTATACCGGGAACCACTCAGATTTGCCAGGTGTTTCATCGGTAGATGCCCGCCCAATCTGGTCGCAGATTCTCGCGCCCGCGGGTATATTGTGCCGGACAGCTCTGCCTGAACTGACGCGATTGCTGTTTTCACTCGGACTGGCTACCAGGGAGAAATGATGCTGAATATTGTCCTCTTTGAGCCGGAAAAGCCGGCAAATACTGGAAATATCGGGAGAACCTGCGCGGCGGTTTCCGCCAGACTGCACCTGATCGAGCCCATCTCTTTCAGCCTGTCTGACAGCCATCTCAGGCGGGCTGGCATGTATCACTGGAAGTACCTGGATGTGACGCGCTATTCGAATTTCGAGGACTTTCTACTGCGAAATCCGGATGCGAAGGTCATCCCCGTTGAGACATCCGGGAAGAGATGCTACACCGAAGGCGACTATGAGGACGGGTGTTATCTCCTTTTTGGGAAGGAGAGCACGGGGATCCCGGAGGAGATTCTGGAGCGCTTCCGGGAGAATGTCGTGAGAATCCCCATGAAAAGTGAGGTAATCTCTATGAATCTCAGCGACTGCGTTTCGATCGTTCTTTTCGAGGCGCTGCGTCAGCTGGGCTTTCCGGAGCTGAGATTATGAGATCAGGGAAGACGGCGCGGCAGGAGATCTGCCAGAGGCAAGAATCAGGGCGGCTTTGGCCGCTCTGTTTTTTTGCCTTGAGTGGATCTCTATTGGGATCCATTGTTTTTTTGTCTGGAAGCTGATCTGTACGCGTCCAGTCAGCTTTGCGACTTTACCCGCGGGCGCGGGAATCTGCGACAGAATTGGCGCGAGCGGGCGTCTGGCGATGAAACGCCTGGCAAATTCGAATGGTTCCCGGTATAGATCTGTGCGTGAGCATACAGAGCAATCAGCTTCAGGCTTCATTTCGGATTTCATCCAGGAAAGGCCCATGGACAGGATTTTTTTCTGGGATCAGCCTGGGACAGGAAGAGCCTGTTTATACATCTCTGAGAGATGAAAAAGACCCCATGCTCCATGAGAAAAACCATATAGAATGCGGGTTTTCGGACTTCTTGCGCACCCGTAGACTTTGGGATATAATGCAAACGCTTGTGGAGGAGTGAAGATTGGACAATAAAATTTTAGACAATAAAAGTAATGCAGAGTATAGCAGATCTGGATCGGTTTCTACCCTGGAAGGGCTCGACAAGGTGCACGAGGAGTGCGGCGTGATCGGAGTCTACGATTTTGCCGGGGAGGAACATGCCGCGTCCACCATCTATTATGGCCTTCTGGCGCTGCAGCACAGAGGGCAGGAGTCCTGCGGGATCGCGGTCAGCGATACATCAGGTCCCCAGGGAAAGGTCCTGTCCTACAAGGGGATGGGCCTGGTCAATGAAACTTTCAATGAGGAGATTCTGAGCCGTCTGCAGGGCGACATTGGAGTCGGGCATGTGCGCTATTCTACTTCCGGGGCGAGCACGGTGGAGAATTCTCAGCCACTGGTCCTGAATTATGTAAAGGGAACGCTGGCCATTGCGCACAACGGAAATCTGGTGAATTCGCCGGAGCTCCGCCGGGAGCTGGTCCGGGATGGGGCGATCTTTCAGACAACCACCGATACCGAGATCATGGCATATCATATCGCCAGGGCGCGCGTAAAATCCGCCAATGTTGAGACAGCGGTATCTGCAGCCATGGATAAGCTGAAAGGTGCCTACTCCCTGGTCATCGCGTCCCCGCGGAAGCTGATCGGAGCGAGAGATCCCTATGGCTTCCGCCCGCTCTGCATCGGGCAGAGGGGCAGTACCTGGGTGCTGGCTTCTGAGTCCTGCGCTTTGGATACGGTGGGGGCCAGATTTATCCGGGATGTGGAGCCTGGAGAGATTGTCACGATCTCCCCCAGATTCGGGATCCGCTCAGACCGGAGCCACTGCATACGGAACGCGAAGACCGGCCGCTGCGTTTTTGAGTACATCTATTTTGGCCGCCCGGATTCAGTGCTGGACAAGGTGAGTGTCTACAATTCACGGATTCTGGCCGGGAAGTTCCTGGCGGAGGACAGCCCCAGGGAGGCAGACCTGGTGATCGGAGTTCCGGAGTCCGGGAACATTGCGGCTCTTGGCTACAGCCTTCAGTCCGGAATTCCCTATGGTCAGGGCTTTGTCAAGAACAGCTACGTCGGCAGAACTTTCATCCGGCCCCAGCAGACAGCCCGGGAGTCGGCGGTTGAAGTGAAGCTGAATGTATTAAAACCCGCAGTCGAAGGCAAGCGGATTGTCCTGGTTGATGATTCGATCGTGCGGGGCACGACCTCAGACCGGATTGTCCGTATGCTTCGGGATGCCGGCGCCACCGAGGTCCACATGGCGGTCAGTTCCCCGCCTTTCCTCTATCCCTGCTACTTTGGAACGGATGTTCCGGATCGGGAACAGCTCATCGCCTTCAATCGGTCTCCGGAGGAGGTTTGTCAGATCATCGGGGCGGATAGTCTGTCTTA
>CADBUA010000575.1 GCA_902797665.1 uncultured Lachnospiraceae bacterium
AGTACAGTTCAAAAGCAGATCATTGTGGCAGAACCCTTCCCCGTGGAGCGGGGGAGGGTTCCTCAGTTGTATTGATACCGGGAATGGGAACTTTTCAGATTTGCCAGCTGCAGGGCGGCAAAGCGCTCGCGCCAGTTTCCGCAGGCGGCTGTAGCATCTCCTGAAATCTTTGTGAAATGGCTGATGGGGAGACAGGGGGACAGATACATGAGATCAGGCAGTGCGGCCGCCCGGGAGGCGGATATGCCGGAGAAAAAGAATGCAATCACGGAGGGTGTGATCTGGAAGGGACTGATGCTCTTCTTCTTCCCGCTTCTTTTCGGCACCTTCTTTCAGATGCTCTACAACACGACGGATACAGTCATCGTGGGGCGCTTTGTCGGGACCACGGCCCTCTCCGCCATCGGCGGGGCAGCCGCCCAGATCGTGAACCTGATTGTCGGTGCCTTTACAGGCCTCTGTTCCGGGGCCACCGTCATCATCTCCCAGTACTATGGAGCCAGGGAGGAGAGGCGGGTGGAGAAGTCTGTCCACACGGCCATTGCCATGTCTCTGCTTTTTGGAGCAGCCTTCATGCTCTTTGGCATCCTCTTTGCCCGGCCTATGCTGATCGCCATGGATACACCCGCCGATACCCTGGAGGAGTCCGTCATTTACCTGACGGTCTACTTTGCGGGCCTCATCCCCAACATGCTTTACAACACCGGGGCGGGGATTCTCCGGGCGATCGGAGACTCCAGGAGGCCTCTCTACTTCCTGATTGTCTCCACCCTTTCGAACATCGTGCTGGATATCGTGTTTGTCACAGTCCTTGACCTGGGGGTCCTGGGAGTGGCTCTGGCCACCATTCTCTGCCAGACGATTTCCGCGGTCCTGGTTCTGTCGGTCCTGATGCGGACGCGGGAGTCGGTCCATCTGTCTCTGAGAAAGATCAGGCTGGACCGGATCTACCTCAGGAGGATCCTTCGAATCGGGATTCCGGCTATGGCGCAGACCTTGACCTACTCGGTCTCCAATGTTGTGCTCCAGGTGGTGGTCAACCGCTTTGGAACCGCTTATGTGGCCGGCTGGGCGGCCTGCAGCAAGGGAGATCAGATCTTCTGGCTGATCAGCCAGTCCTTCGGGATTGCCGTGACGACCTTTATCGGACAGAATTATGGGGCGGGGCTGTATGACAGAGTCAGAAAATGCGTCCGGGAGAGCCTTCTGACGGACCTGATCCTCTCTCTGGTCTGCCAGACCGGTCTCTGGTTTGGGGCTCCGATGATTCTGTCCCTCTTCACGACAGATCAGGAGGTCCTGAATCTGGGGCTCATGATGATGCATTTCTTCATCCCCTGCTATGGAACCTTTATCCTCATTGAGGTGATCTCCGCAGCCCTTCGGGGCTTCGGGGATTCCCTGGTCCCGATGCTGATCAACGTATCCGGGGTCTGTGTCCTCAGAATTCTCTGGGTTCTGTTCGTCCTGCCCATCTTCCCCAGCTTCAGAACCGTGATGGTCAGCTATCCGGTCAGCTGGGTTCTGACCTCGATCCTCCTCTTCCTTTACTATTGGATCGTCTGGGTCCGGAAGGGAAGACTGAGCGGGAATGGAGCGAAGGAGCTGAAAGCTTACTGAAGAATACGGGTCAGGTCCATGAGGCATGGCCTGGAAGCATCTATATAATGAGCAAAACAGAGCAGAAAGCATAATAGAAATTAAAGAGGAAAAAGGAAGAATAAAAAATCGACATAAGGATATAGAAGAGCAAAAGTAATAAAAAGATTATAGAAGAGGAAAAAGTGGCGCTTCCTATATGGAAGCGCCACTTTCTGCTTTTGATCTGCGTTAGCACGATTTGCGCGGCAAGTACGCATGACGACTGGACAGTCAGCAGATTCCTGTCCGCGAGGGGACATATACCGCGGTCCGGGGCAATACCCGGCAGGTTCTGCTCTCCGCAAGTGTCTGGAGGATGTGCCCAGGAGCCTGCGACAGGGCAGCCAGGACGATCCCATTCGAATCTGGGATCAGAGACTATGGTGGCGTCCAAAATCACAGGTCTGTCATACGAGCGTCAGCTCGCTTTCAAGATGCTGGCATTTCGCATGGAGGACGGCCTGATCTCCCTTCCGGAGGAGGACTGCGGCCAGGGCCCGCCCATAATAGGTCCGGTAAGTTCCGGAGAGGAAGCTCTCCTCGGACCTTGCCCGGGCGCTGCCAAATCCGAGAAGGATGCCATCCCTGACAGAGACTTCGACTTCAGCGTCGGAATTGCTTTCGACGACACCGTTTTCCCCGGTAAGCTCGATCTTCACATACCGGAGGGAGAAAGATCCTTGAAGCTCATCCGGTTTTTCCGGCTTCTCTTCCTGAAGGCGGAGGGAGAGGTCTCCGCTGGCGGAGGAAAGACTGCTGCGGGATGTCTCCTGTCCAGCCGCATCGAAAAGAACTGCCTCAATGGTTCCCGCCTCATAGAGCTGGCTGAAAAGCGCCCGGCCATCTTCCAGTTTTTTTCTGCCAGCAGACTTCCCGTTCACAAAGAGCTCAGCTGATGCTGCGCCAGAGCTGCCGTAGACTTCGATCTCTGTGGGATTTCCCTCGCAGCCTCGAAAGCTCCAGCTGGGAATCGTGTTGGTTCCCCTCCAGGCACCGTGTGCGGGGATGATGCCAGGGTGCGCGACATTGGGACTTACCGCGATGGCAGGGCAATCGAGCTTGTCCCAGGCAGCCTGTGCCATGTAAAGCTCCCCGGTCGGCGTGCCGAGAAGATCCATGGCGCCTGTCTCGCCCAGAAGCCAGGGATAAGGTTTTGTAAAGCCGTTTCCGTCGGGGGTGTAGCTCCAGGCGCCGATGCCTACCTCCCCGATGTAGTCGATGGCGGTCCACATGAAATCGCCGATCAGGTAGGGAAGCTTTTTCACATAACTCCAGTTCCGGTAAATGCAGTGAGGAAAGGTTTCAGAACCGTTGATCAGCCTCCCAGGGTGGAGCTTTCCGTCCATTTCATAGCGGCCGTAGGCATAGTTGTAGCCAGCGATGTCTACCTTCTCAAAGACGGGAGCGGAGGCCTGGTCCGCCTCATCTGAGTTCGCAGACATCTCCATGTTGCTGCCCATCTGGGACATCAGCTCGTTAAAGGCTGTGGAATCCAGCTCCCTGGGCTCATCATCGTGGACCCCGTTGGAGGAATCACTGTCGGGATCGAAGGTCTCATGACCGGCTTTGCTGGAAGAAAGGATGGTGATGTTGCAGCCGACAGTGACCAGGCGGTCGGGATCCAGGGAGCGGAAGGTATCCGCCAGCTTTCCGGCCAGCTCCACGCCTCTTTCTTCCGCGGGTTCAGAGATTTCGTTTCCGATGGAGTACATCAGCACAGAGGGATGATTGTAGTCTGTATCCACCATGGCGCGGATGTCCGCCTCATAGTTGTCCATGAAATCATCCCCGTAGTCATAGCGGGTCTTCCGCTTGTACCACATGTCCCAGCCCTCATCCATCACGTAGATACCGAGACGGTCGCAGGCGGAGAGAAGGGCAGGAGAGCAGGGATTGTGAGCGCTCCGGATCGCGTTGAATCCGGCTTCCTTCAGGAGCCTTGCCTTCCGAAGCTCCGCTTCCGGGAAGGACGCGGTTCCGATGATCCCGTTGTCACTGTGAAGACAGCCGCCCCTCAGCAGGGTTTCTTTGCCGTTCACGAATAAGCCCTGCTCAGAACAGCTGACCATCCGGATGCCAAAGCTGGTCTTTGCAGAGTCCCAGGGCTCTGTATTCGATTTTCCATTCACAAAGACCTCTGCCTTCAGGGTGTAGAGGTTTGGATGATCCTCATCCCAGAGCATTGCATCCGGCACAGTCAGCTCTGCTTCGCTGGATGTGAGAGGCCCGGTGGAGATGACGGTTTTTCCGTCTTTTGAGATCTCAAAGGAAAAGCTTCTCTCACCCGGGGCATCCGGGTAGAGATCAGCTGAGACATGGACCTTCGCGGGATTGAGGGAGACGGTTCTCACCTTCAGGCCGGAAGGCTTTATGGATCCAGGACTTCCGACACAAAGCCAGATGGGTCTGTAAATCCCGCCGCCTGAATACCAGCGGCTGTTCGGGCTTTTGCTGTTGTCTGCAACAAGCTCGATCCTGTTCTTCTCTCCCGGGCGGATCAGCTGGCTCATATCGACCCAGAAGGGGGCGTATCCGTAGCTCTTCTCCCCGGCGACCGTGCCGTTTACCGTCACCCTGCTGTTGCGGTAAACCCCTTCAAAGTGAAGAAGCACATGCTTTCCGGCATAGCTTTCCGGGACATCCCAGTCCTTCTCATAGGTGTACACAGCGCCTCTGAAATAGGCGCATCCGCTCCCGCTGGGTGCATCAGGCGTCCTTCCGGAGAGCAGCATCGCATCGTGGGGCAGGATCACAGGGTGTTTTTCCTCCCCTTGAAAGCCGAAGCGCCAGCCGTCCGTGAACAAGATTCTTTCCATTTTGATTCCTCCGTTGTTTTTCATGCAGGCTGTAAGTAAGTTATCACACGAGCAATCCCTTCATCAAGATCGGGCGGAAGATCGCGGCCTTCCCAGGAAGGCGGCGCGGAGGATCCTTCTCGCTGATCGGAAATGAAGCATCTGGGATTCCATCAAAGGAGGACAAATAACTTTCTTGTATTATGAAAAATGTGTTTTATAGATATACTATAAGAGATGCGCCGACTGAAAAAATGCTCATATATTTTTTAATGATACCAATTTAAGAATAAATAAAATTCATAGAGTATCTTAAAACATCTAAAAACATAATAAAATATGATAAAATATCTTTAAGCATCTCAAAAATACATTAAAACACCATAGAGCACCTTAGAACATCTTAAAACATACTAAAATATATTAAAACAAATATATTATAGAATGTTTTAGATTATTTACTTTCTTATGAGATCATAACTGGAGCGA
>CADBUA010000576.1 GCA_902797665.1 uncultured Lachnospiraceae bacterium
CCGCGGCCACGGACGACAGCTGGCAGATTCTCCTGGCCGCGAGGAAACTCAATCACCTCGCTTTACGCAGCAAGCGCGCAAAGCAGGCTGGACAGCTTCCTGTATGATAAGTCTTTTTACTCCTCCCACATCCCGGAGATAAAGTAGATCAGGCCCATCCAGGTGTAGGCCGGATAAAAAATCCCGTACGCATCCCTGCCCTTCTTCAGAATCTCCCGGGCTTCCTCCTTTGTCACAAGGACAAAGCCGTCAAAAAGCTCTGATCCCACAGCTCCTGCCTGGGACAGGTTGAAAGCTTCCTTCCTCCGAATGACCGCGCAGCAGATGGCATTGCTCTCATCCGTCATGCCCGGAGAACTGAACACGCAGGGCGTCACCAGGGAGATCCTGCCACCGTCATTCACATCAAGCCCGCTCTCCTCCTTGATTTCCCGTACTGCCGCTGAGAGTGCCGCACGCTCAGCAGGGCCATCCTCCTCAATTCTCCAGTGAGATGTCACCGCGCAGGCTGGAAGAGAAGCCGCCTGGTCCTCCGGGTCGATCAGACCCGCCGGAAGGCTCAACACGAATTGGCCTGTCGGATAGCGATATTCCCGGGTAAGCAGGAGTTTTGGCTCTTTTCCTTCCTCCACAAGAATCACAACGCAGGTGACCGCATCTGGCACCATGGATCGGAACTCCTCCTCGGATTTCACCGCGATCAGGTTCTCAGCACTGTGCCGCGTTGCGTCATAGTAGTGTTTTCCCGGCTCATACTGAAGATCATACAACTTGACAAATTTAGACTCATAGAGGGTTTTCACCATATCGCCTGTGATCACTTTCTTTTTCATCTTTCTCTCTCCTCTGTCAGGGATCTGAACTCATGAATGGCCTTTGGCTTCTCTCTCATCTGAGATCTGGCAGGGATGGACTCACGAAGGCTTCGCTTTCCTGCCTCTGACTGGCAAAAGCTCACGCTCGCGGGCACGATTCCGGATCTGACTCCTCCTCATTCAAAGGCTTTGTCCATTCAAAGGTCTGCTCTCCGCCTCCCGGCAAATCGATCCTTCTCCACCGGAAGCTTTTCAGGATGATTATACCCGCGCGCGTAAAAATCTGCGAAATATCCCGCGAGTGTGAGAATCTGCGGCAAAATCGGCGCGAGCGGGCATATACCGGTGAAACACCTGGCAGATTCGAATGGTTCCCGGAATCACTGGCGCAGGCAGGCAGATAGGACGATCATAGCTGTCCAGTCGCAGGCTTCTGTAGGTTCTGCAGGCATTCGGCCGGGCTGAGGCTCCTGTCGCAGCATTCAGAATGGAGGGGCAATCCGAGGGGCAATCCCCAGGCTCTGCTCCCGGCATCAAAAAGGAGCCCCAGAGTCTTTCCGGGCTCCTTTCTATTCTCACTTCCAGGTCTCACTTCCAGGTCTCACTTCCAGGTCAGGGATGATCACGCATCTCTGTCTATCGCTGATCCCTGTCGATCAGCTCCAATGATAAGATGCTGAGAAGGGCGCACAAAAGCGCCATACCCAGAAGCAGCAGCCAGTCTTTGCGGATGTTCTCCAGCGTGTAGGAAAACTCCGCCTTTTGCATATGCTTCGAAGCGTAGTCGTTGACCTTATGCCGGAGATCATCATTCTCCGTCAGCAGGTTATAAAGAGGTTCCACTTCCGGAATGTCCTTGAACTGCAGCACTGCATCGTAAAGCGCAAGGGACGGCAGGCTGTTGTAGTTCGACACGGAGCACAGGGAATTGATCCCCCAGCGGCTCACCGTCAGATAGGAAAGCGGCTGCACTCTGTCTGGCAGGGTGAAAAAGGTCCCGGAAAACACAAGCTGCACGATCAGAAGGAAGGGCATTACCGTCATCGCTGTCGTTGTATTCTGGACGACACTGGACAGGAGGAGACCGGTCATATCGGCGGCGTAGGTGATCAGAAACAGGGTGATAAACACATCCCCCATGAGCCACCCTGTCATAAGGCCAGGACCGGTCATCGTCACCCTTCTCAGATAGTAGATCAGCATGCAGATCAAAACCTGCAGCAGGCAGATCATGAACTGATAGATCATATGCGCCGCGATGTAGGACGACATGTGAAGTCCGGCCCTGTGCTCCCTCTTCAGGATCTGCCGCTCCTTGCAGACCGACTGAACGGAATTGAAAAAGCCGTTCCAGATGCAGACACAGGCCATGATCAGGCTGCCCAGTGAAGTTGCTTCCATGGTCAGAAACATGTTCGGCCCCAGCACCAGGGTCACGACAAAAGCAATCAGCGCCGCCATCGGCAGGACTTTCCAGTCCTTCTCATAGAAGAAAAGCCGGAGGAGTTTTCCGAGGTAGATCTTCACCTGCCCTGCCCGGGTGGTGTGGCGCTCTCTGGGAATCCTCTGATTTTTTGTTTTATTCTTTGTTTTATTCTTTGTCTTTTTCTTTGATCTTTTCTCTGTTTTTTCTTTCGCTCCCGGTGTCGCCTCGGATCTCTTCTGATTCTGATTCTGATCCTGATCCTGCTCCTGCCCCGCCGTCAGGCCTTCCGCCTCCCGCATCTCCTTGAAGCGCTGAATGAACTCGTTTGCCCTTCCTTCTCCTCCCTCATCCTGAGAGTTGATCCGCCGGACGATGTCTTCCATGCTTCTGACCCTGAAGAAGCGCTTCGCCTGCTCCGGATCCCCGTAATAGGCCAGCTGGCCGGTCCGGCCGCCCTGATCATTTTCCGCCTTCGCCAGGACAATCACCTTGTCAAAAAGATCGATAATTCGATCCGGCGCATGGGAGATGACCATGACAATCCTGCCCTGGACAGCCAGAAGCTTCAGGTTTTCCATCAGTTCCCGGGCCATGATACCGTCCAGGCCTGAGTCCGGCTCATCCAGGATAAACAGAGTGGGCAGGGAGATAAACTCGACACTGATGGAAAGGCGCTTACGCTGTCCGCCGGAGAGCTTGCCCACCTGTTCATTCTTCAGTTCCTCCAGACCAAAAGTCTGAAGAACCTGCATCACCCGCTTTACCCGCTCGCTCTGATCCAGGTCCCGGCTCAGTCGCATCTCGGCGGCGTTGATCATCGTGCCGTACACCGTGTCCTCAGACCGCATCAGGTCTGCCTGCGGAACCATGCCGATCCGGTACTTGACCTGATTGTACTGCCTGTAATAATCATAGCCCCCTTCGGTAATGGTCGCATTGGCCTTCTCATAGCCGGTCACCGCGTTGATAAAGGTGCTCTTGCCGGCGCCGGACCCACCCAGAATCAACACCATGGATCCCATCGGTACCGAGAGGTCAATGTCCTTCAGAAGAGCTTTTTTTCGCAGTCCCTCCCGCACGATCCGGTTGTCGATGTGGACAGCCAGACCACCCTGCATGCGCACGGGATAGCCGTAGATCAGCCTGGATCCTTCAAAGATGAAGAGGGTGTCATCCACCTGAATCTTGTCGTCAATCCGGATCGGGCCGGGTTCTGTGATCGGTACACCGTTGATGGCGACATTGTTCGAGTGGATGGATGTGATCTCCCAGGCGCTTTCTTTATATGAGAGGATCAGGTAGTCCGTGTCACGCTCGTCCTTGCCGATATCTGTGGCATCGGTGACCTGTATCACGTGTTCATCAGTGTCCATGTTGATGGAATCCCACTGATAATTGCCGCGCTGGCTCTCCAGAAAGACCGCCGTCAGCATCCGGTCGTTGGACAGGCGGATCATATCCCCGTCATGCAGCGCGCACTCCTGCCCCGTCTTCAGGAGCCTTCCACCCACGAAGGTAAAGGTATCCTCTGACAGGTTGCGGTAGACCCAGCTATCGTCATCCAGCCTCTCAATCTCACACTGCTCTTTCTCCAGAAACGGAAACGGCAGCAGAATCCTCCGGGGAGAGACCACCTCCACCTCTCCGGCTCCGATGAGCACTTTGTGAAAAAGCAGGTATTGATGCAGCTCCTCCTGCCCCTCAAAGACAATCAGTTCTGCGGGCAGGTTGCGCATGCCCGTATCTCTCTCATCCATCCTTTTTCCTCATTTCGCTCCGTCTCCACTCCCTGGAGTTCAGAATGCATGCCTTCATATTTTTTCTGTTTTTTACATTATATTAGATCAGGTAAATGTTACGAGTGTTGCGTGTATCGTGTATGTTGTGTACTGATATCCACTGTTTTCCAGAAAAATCCAGGGAGAGTAAGAATCCTCTCCCCGCTTTCATTTCCCCCAGCCTCCAGGAGATCCGGGCTTTCATCCGCCGTTATAGGCATTCTGCAGCATCTCTGCCGCACTGTTGAAGAAATCACTGGCACCCGCATTCAAGGCAATGGGGTCCGCTTCCGGATCATAGATACTGGACGCGACCTCTCCGAGGTCTCCGGTATCATCTATTCCATCCGCGTCATCTTCATCATCGTCCCAGTCGTCATCTTCATCATCATC
>CADBUA010000577.1 GCA_902797665.1 uncultured Lachnospiraceae bacterium
ATAAAAGGGATATACCCGGAAGCATCCTGGCGCTGCCGCGCCAGGGACACAGGGTTTCGCGTTCGCGGAAAAAGCCTTTCGCTCCCGGGATCAGGCAGATCGATCCCAGAGTTCATGCCGTCTCAGTGATGGAAGAGGCGGATGCCGGTGAAGACCATGGTCATGCCGTAGCTGTCACAGGCTTCGATGACTGCATCATCCCGGACGGAGCCGCCGGGTTCTGCCACATAGAGGACGCCGCTCTTATGGGCCCGTTCGATGTTGTCTGAGAAGGGGAAGAATGCGTCGGAGCCGAGGGTTACCCCGGTCAGGGTGTCCAGCCACGCGCGCTTTTCCTCTGCACTGAAGGGCTCTGGCTTCTCTCTGAAGATCCTCTGCCAGGCACCGTCCCGAAGGACATCCTCCGCCCACTCACCGATGTAGACATCGATGGCGTTGTCCCGGTCGGCTCTTTTGAGATCATTCCGGAAGGGCAGGTTCAGGACCTTGGGGCATTGCCTGAGATACCAGTTATCAGCCTTGGAACCCGCAAGCCTGGTGCAGTGAACCCGGGACTGCTGGCCGGCTCCGACTCCGATGGCCTGGCCGTCCTTGGCGAAGCAGACTGAGTTGGACTGGGTATATTTCAGGGTGATCAGGGAAATCTTGATGTCCCGGATGGCCTCCGGCGGAAGATTTCTGTTTTTGCTGACGATATTGGAGAGGAAGGCATCGTCGATGACCAGGTTCTGCCTTCCCTGCTCGAAGGTGACTCCGAAGACTTGCTTCTTCTCGAGGGCGGCGGGGATATAGGCCGGGTCAATCTGGAGAACAACGTAGCTGCCGTTCTTTTTCTGGCGGAGCAGTTCCAGCGCCTCCGGGCTGTAGCCGGGAGCGATGACGCCGTCGGAAACCTCACGCTTGATGATGGACGCGGTATCCGCATCGCACACATCGGACAGGGAGATGAAGTCCCCGAAGGAGCTCATCCGGTCAGCTCCTCTGGCCCGGGCATAGGCACAGGCGAGGGGGGAGAGGTCCTTTTTCATGTCATCCACCCAATAGATCTTCCGGAGCGTATCGGTAAGTGGAAGGCCCACCGCCGCGCCGGCGGGGGATACGTGCTTGAAGGAGGCGGCAGCTGGGAGGCCGGTTTCCCGTTTCAGTTCGGAGACCAGCTGCCAGCCGTTCAGCGCGTCGAGAAAGTTGATGTAACCGGGCCGGCCGGAGAGGACAGTGACCGGGAGATCGGAGCCATCCTCCATGTAGATCCGGGAAGGCTTCTGGTTGGGGTTGCAGCCATACTTCAGCTGAAGTTCGTTCATTGGTTTTTCCTCCTCTAAAGGCCCGGTCTCTGCCTGGGCCATGATGGAAAAAGCCGGCTGCTCTGATGGGAGAAACCGGCTCTGTCTGACAGGAACGGGAATTCCCGCCCTTTATCATTTACACATTTTTATTGACAATCCGCGTCTCAGTCTTTCCGGATGCAAGATCGATATAGCGAACAAAAAGAGAAACCTTGTTGTCCTCATTCAGACTCTTCCAGATCAGATCTGTAAAGGCGTCGATATCCCCCTCAAGGCTTGTGTGTTCCGGCTCCCCCTCAAAGGAGGGAAGCGGATTGCCGTCTCCCTGATAAGTGTGGAGGAAAAAGCCTTCTCCCGGAAGCGGGCTGCCATAATCGAAGGTGAATCTCCGGCAGGAGGCCGGATTCCCATCCGCACTCTTCAGAATCGACATGGAGAGGGAGAGGCTTCCGCCTTCGACATGGAAAAGGGCCGAGATTCTCGGCGTATAGTTGGGCCCGTCGGGTTCAAAGGTCCGGCTCCTGAGGGACTGTTCGAAGGTCAGCCCCTTCTCGCAGCCATCATAGACGGTGTCAGTCTGGTCGCCGTTGGTAACGATGGTGTCCGCTCCCAGGACCCTGACCGGCGCGTAGATGATGAGGCTTGGATCCTCGAGTCTGGAGGGATCAAAGGCCTCTGTGCGGATCCCTTCCCCTTCGGGGACAAAGATCCGGTTGCGGCTGTTCTGGCTCCGCCCCA
This sequence comes from uncultured Lachnospiraceae bacterium, assembly GCA_902797665.1. Lineage (GTDB taxonomy): Bacteria > Bacillota > Clostridia > Lachnospirales > Lachnospiraceae > Porcincola. Next base: position 2,025 of record CADBUA010000577.1, read on the forward strand.
TGATGAAGTAAGCGGCGATGGCATATTTGCCATCCGCTGAGAGGCCTCCTACGATCCCGCGGCCCGGGTAAGCATTCTCTGACAAGAGGGCAGAGAGTGAGCTGCTTTTCATGTATTTTTCCTTCCTTTTTTCATTTTTCATTCTTCATGACTGCCCGGCCGCAAGCTCCTGCTGTCAGCTGAAATGTGCGCCATTTCTATCTTCTGCTCTGGATTCTCGCGCTATTTGCAGCAGGATATACCCGCGAGCGCGAGAATTTGGCACAAAACTGGGCGAGCGGGCATATACCGGTGAAACACCCGGAAGATTCGAATGGTTCCCGCTATAGCAAAGCTGGACTGGACAGCTTTCTGATTCAGAGCTGTCGAAAAACTCAGAGCAGGTCCTTCGCCCGAACAACGCCCTTCTTGGCCAGGAAACGGTTGATGCGGTCAACCGGATCGAGCAGGTCGCTGAGAGAGGCGTCATGATTCAGCGTGTCGATGATCAACGCCACAAACTTGCTCAGATCACAGCCTTGATAGTAGGGCCTTGTCAGAAGCTCCGGCCGCTGATAGGTCAGATTCGTGGAGAGGATGGCGGTGAAGATGCCCTGCTGATAGGCCTCGTCGAATTTTTGCATTCCGTTGGCAAAGAGGGCGAAAGTCACGCAGATGAAAATCCGCCGGGCGCCGCGCTTCTTGAGCTGCCTGGCGATCTCCAGGACGCCCTCTCCAGAGGAGATCATATCGTCGAGAATGACGACATCCTTCCCGGCCACATCAGCCCCCAGAAACTCGTGGGAGACCACAGGATTCATGCCGTTCACCAGGCGTGTGTAATCCCGCCGCTTGTAAAACATCCCCATGTCCACCCCAAGGACATTCGCCATATAGATCGCGCGGCTGGTGCCGCCCTCGTCCGGGCTGATGACCATCAGCTTATCCGGAGAGACGGAGAAGTCCGGGCAGAAGCGGTAGATCCCCTTGATGAACTGATAGATCGGGCGGAAATTCTCAAAGCCCGACAGGGGGATCGCGTTCTGGATCCTCGGCTCGTGGGCATCGAAGGTGATGATGTTCTCCACCCCCATTTTCACGAGATCTTTCAGGGCATGGGCGCAGTCCAAAGATTCCCGGCTCGTGCGCCGGCTCTGCCTGCTCTCGTAGAGGAAGGGCATGATCACGTTGATGCGGCGGGCCTTGCCGCCGATGGCCGCAATGGTGCGGTGCAGATCGGTGAAGTGGTCGTCCGGGGACATGTGATTGGTCTTGCCGCGCATCTTGTAGGTGATGCTGTAGTTACAGACATCCAGAAGGATATACAGATCATCTCCGCGGATGGAGTCGTGAATGACACACTTTCCCTCACCGGATCCGAACCTTGGGGTGCTGATGTTGATCAGGTAGTTATCACGGGCATATCCGGTCAGCTGAGGCAGATTTTTGTGCCTGTGATCGCGCTCAGCCCGCCACTGGATAATGTAATCATTGATCTTCTGTCCGAGTATCCCAGAACTCGGAAGCGCGATGATCCCCAGGTCACCCACCGGGAGAGAATCTCGGTTTCTTTTTATCGCAGACGCCATGTCAGTCTTTCCTCCCGTCTGTGAGACATGTTCTGTAGCAAAAGCAGTAAAGCTCCCTGAAGCATCAGGAGTTGAGGTTCTGCGTCCCACCCAAGTAAAACCCGACTGTATTGTAGCATGACTGCCGGAGACTTCAAGTCAATGACCCGCCTGATCAAGGGTCTGGGGCTTTTTGAAGGCTCCTGCCCCCTCTCGGAGGCGATCGAAGAAGGTCCTCTGCTGAGGCAGGACTCCCTGAAGAGGACTGTTCGTGCGCTCAGGCGCTGGATGGGATTCTGACTGCATCAGCCCTGGCGGGCAAAGCGGGTGCTTTTTTGGCAGCGGATGTCTTCGCCGAACAGGCGGACCAGGGTGAAGGAGCCGATAAACCTGGAAGCGATGCGATCGGTGTAGGCATCCCGAAGCTCCATGATCCGGAGATTGGTGGATATGAGGGTCCCCTTACCCGCCTGAATCCGGCTGTTGAGGAGCGTGAAGAGCGAGGTGGATGTAAAGGCGTTTGTAAGCTCCGTGCCCAGATCGTCGATGATGAGGAGGTCCGACTCCGGGAGAAACTCCCGGCTGAAGGAGAGGTCCTCGTCCGGATCGTAGCGGAACTGCTCCCGGGCCAGCTGATCGAACAGATCCTGGGAGGACGTGTAGATCACCGAGTGCCGGGTGTCCATCAACTCCTTGGCGATGCAGTGGGTGAGGAAGGTCTTCCCGACTCCTGTGGGGCCGAAGAGGAGCATGTTTCGGTTCCCGCCCTGATCGAACAGACGGCAGTACTGCCTGGCGCTGTTCAGAACGTCTTCACAGAGATCACGGGAGGAGCGGCCGGTTCTGGGATCAATCAGATCCTCCCGATACCAGCTGAGGTCAAAGCTGTCGAAGTTCTCCAGCTGGAGAACCTCGCTGAGGCCGGACTGCTGATAGAAGAGCCGGATGACTGCCTCCTGGAAGCAGGAACAGCGTTTTTTTCCAAGTTCCCCGATGTAGCCGGTGTCTTTGCACTTTTGACAGCTGTAGATGGGATCGAGATAATCCGCCGGATAGCCATTTTCAAGGAGAAGCCTCCGCCTCAGTTTTTCCGCCTGGGCGGGGGATCTGTGCGGGGCGGGGACCGGCGCCTCTCCCGCTTTTCTGAGGGAGGCACGAACCCGGGAGAGGGCACTCTGGACGACCTCCTGCTGGAGAGCGCGGAGGGCGGGTATTTTCTGATAGCACTCCTCCTTCCGCCGCTGCTGCTCCAGAGAATGCTCAGACCGCCTCTGGTCATAGATCTTCATGATCCTGTCATACTGCGCGTTGGATAGACCCACAGAAAACCCCTCCTTTCCGGCGGCCTTTCTATAGCGGGACCCATTCGGATCTGCCAACAGATGGGGCGCTATAATTCCGCTCACGCCATGATTCGCAGATTCACGCGCGCGGGATCGCCTCCGCGTGATCCTTCTGTTTTAGCTCTGACTGGCTTTCTGTGAGGCAATGACCAAGTCCTCCACTTTGTCCCAGTCCAGATCCCGCTGCTCAAAGTTGTTGAAACGGGAGTCATTTTTCCTGCCCTTTGACCGGCCGGAGGATTGTCTCTTCTGAGATCCCTTTTCCATGAGCGCCCGCACTTCCTTTACTTCTTTGCTCTCAATGCCGTGCTTTTTGTCCAGTGCCTCAATGTCTTCCATGTTTTTGACGCCATTTTTATGCCAGGAGGCGAGAATGGTTTCCGCATAGTTGAGCGAGGGCTTGGAGGTTGACCGGCAGGTCTTCTTTGCTGCCACCAGGATGATCTCCCGGGAGAAGCCGTAGTCTTCCAGCCAGCTTTTGAAGAGCTCCACGTCCGAGTCTGTCATGGCCCGGGATAAGCCGAAGGCCTTGAAGATCTCCCGATACTCCTGATCATGCTGCTTCGTCTCGGCTCTGGCCTGCTCCACGGTGGTAATCCCGGCTTTGACCCAGTCGTTCGCGATCCGCTCCATATAGCGGGGCTCCTCGTGGTGTTTGTCGACACAGTAGGTCACCAGGTAGTCGATCAGATCCTCGGGCATATGCAGGGTGTTGAGGAAGTAGTCCAGGTTGCTCTGATCCTGGGAGCTCAGCGGGCGGTTGAAGTAGGACTCCATGGAGAAGACCAGCCGCCGGAGAACCTCCCGGGATTGATCCTGACTGCGGTTGATGTGAAACTGAGCGATCTTGGGTGAGCTGCCCTCCGCGGAATCTTCCGCTTTCCAGACATAGTCTTCTGCTTTGGAGGCTTCCGGCAGGAGATCAAGCGGTGTCAAAACCAGCCTCCCCTGGGAAGAAATAGAATTGGAATCGGAATCAGAAGCAGAAGAAGCGTCTGTATAAGAACCCAGAGCAGCCTGTGCTGCCAGGGGAGTGTTTCTCCCTTCTCTCCCCGCTTCCCGGGGTGGCAGGAGCAGAAGGCTCTGGAGGGCCCCCTTTTCATCGCTGCTGCTTTTGATGAGACCTGCCCGCTCCCAGTAGGAGAGGGCACGCCGGACATCGGACTCGGTGTTGTCCAGAAAGTCCGCGATGTCGGAGATATCCAGCTCTGAGCGGCCGGAGGAGACGCAGCGCAGAAGATAGAGATAGATCTTGACGTACTCCCCATTTGCCGCAGCCATAAAGCGGTCGATAAATGCATTGTCAATGCACGTAACGCCGGCAGCCGCCGAACCCTGTACTTTCATCCTGCTCCCCCTTATTCTGTAGCCAAAGATTCTGTTATTTCCGGGCGCGCTTCCCCTAAAAGCGGCAGATGCCTGTTTTCGGCAATGATTTCCGGTCCCATGAGTATAGCACGAAAAAATGAAGACTTAAGCGCATCTTTTCCACAGAAAAACCCACACCTGCGGGCCTTTGAAAGCCGCAGGCGTGGGGTTTTTTCAGGAGTTATCCACAGGGTGAATGACAGAATTCCGGGTGATTGTTACAGAAACGTTAAGAAAAGCTAAGAAAAGAAAATCTGCCCCTCTCCCCGGGTTCAGATGCCTGAAGCACGGATCTCTGGCGGTCCTCAGGACAAAAGGTCCTGTCCGACCCGGATCACGTCCCCGGCGCCCATCACGAGGCAGAGATCGCCCTTTTTAAGGTTCTGCCTGAGATAGTCTTCAATCTCGGAAAAGGAGGGGAAGTAGACTGCTTTTGCCCCAAGCTTTTCGATCTCCCCCCTGAGCGTGTCAGAGCTGATGCCGAGATTGTCCGTCTCCCGGGCAGCGTAAATATCCGCCAGAACGACCTCATCGGCCAGGGCCAGGGCACTGGCGAACTCCGGAAGGAGAGCCTTTGTCCGGGTGTAGGTGTGGGGCTGGAAAACGCACCAGATCTTCTTGTGCGGGAAGTGCTTCGCGGCCTTCAGCGTCGCCAGAATCTCGGTCGGATGATGCGCGTAGTCGTCCACGATCTGGGCGCCCTTATAGAGGCCCTTCCGTTCAAAGCGGCGGTCCGCTCCGTGGAAGCGGAGAAGACCTTCCCGAACCCTGTCCATGGAGATTCCGGAAAGGTCTGCCGCGGCAATGGCAGCCGCGGCATTGCTGACATTGTGCTCTCCGGGGATGGTCAGAGAAAAGCTTCCGAGCTTTTCGTAAGAACCGTCCTCCTGCTTTTTCAGAAGATCAAAGGAACCGGCTCCGATCCCGTCATAGGAGATATTTGTGGGGACATAGTCACTCCCCTCAGAGCCGTAGGTGACAATCCTGGCCCGGATCCCCTCGGTGATCTCGGGGATGTTTTCAATGCTCCCGTTGATGATGAGCACCCCGCCGTCCTGGATGTTTTCAGCGAAACGGTGGAAGGAGCGGCGGATATCCTCGAGGTCCTTGAAAAAGTCCAGGTGATCGGCGTCAATGTTGAGGATAACGGCGGTCTTCGGACGAAGGCTCAGGAAGCTGTTGGTGTACTCGCATGCCTCGGCGATGAAGTTTTCACTCTGCCCCAGGCGGATGTTGCCGCCGATCTCCTGGAGAATGCCGCCAACGGAGATGGTGGGGTCAAGCCCCGCGGAGAGGAAAATGCAGGAGATCATGGAGGTCGTCGTGGTCTTGCCATGGGTACCGGCCACCGCGATGGAGGACGGATAGTGATCCATGATCTGCCCGAGGAGCTCCGCACGGGTCAGCATGGGGATCTTCCGCTCCTTGGCCGCTGAAAACTCCGGATTGTCCGGATGAATGGCAGCCGTATAGACAACCACATCCGTTCCCTCCGGAATGTTCTCCGCCTTCTGCGGAAAAGCGATCGCTGCCCCGCGGGAGATCAGAAGCTGGATGAGGTCAGAGTCCCTGGAGTCAGACCCGGAGACCTGAAAACCTTCCCGGAGAAGGACCAGGGCTAGTCCGCTCATGGAAATCCCGCCGATTCCGATGAAGTGAATGCGGCAGGGATGTTGGAAATCAATCTGATACATGGTAATGCCTCCCTTACTGCCGCATCAAGCGGCGGTTTTTGAAACAGGCTTCAGTATAGACCCTCGAACTGAAAAAGAAAAGTTTGGGGACTTTCAGAGAAGGAAAACATGGGCTTTCAGGGATGTCTTTCTCAGAATTCCTCCTGGAAAGCGGGCTTTTTTGATGGGGGATGCAGCGACCCAATCTGACCTCGTTACAGCTTTTCAAAAAGAGAAACAAATATTTTTGCCAGGAGCCGGGGGAGTGCCTGAAAACTTGCGGACAGATGTCTTTACTTTGCCCGAAGCTCGAAAAAATGCTCACAAGCTCTTTCTTGTTGTGCTATAATATTCTTACGAGTCTCTACTTTTTTTTGAGTGCTACGAGGTGATAACGTGATAAAAAAAGAGATGATTGCAATGCTGCTGGCCGGCGGCCAGGGGTCCAGACTGGGCGTCCTGACAGCAAAAGTTGCAAAACCAGCGGTCGCCTTCGGGGGGAAGTACCGAATCATCGATTTTCCGCTGAGTAACTGCATTAATTCCGGGATTGACACAGTCGGTGTGCTGACGCAGTATCAGCCGCTCAGACTGAATACCCATATCGGCATCGGGATCCCCTGGGATCTTGACAGAAATCAGGGAGGCGTGACGGTCCTTCCACCCTATGAGAAGGTAGGCAAGACCGAGTGGTACACGGGAACCGCCAATGCCATTTACCAGAACATCGCCTACATGGAGAATTTTAACCCGGATTATGTGCTGATTCTGTCCGGCGACCATATTTACAAGATGGACTACGAGGTGATGCTGGACTACCACAAGTCCCACAACGCGGATGTCTCCATCGCCGTCATGCCGGTTCCAAAGGAGGAAGCCTCCCGCTTCGGCATTGTGGTGGCGGATGAGAACGGGCAGATCCAGGAATTTCAGGAAAAACCAGCAGAGCCGAAGAGCAATCTCGCTTCCATGGGCATCTACATTTTCAGCTGGCCGGTCCTTCGGAACGCGCTCATTGCCCTGTCAGAGCAGGAGGGATGTGATTTCGGCAAGCATGTGATCCCCTACCTTTTTGAGGACGGGAAGCATCTTGTGGCCTATGAATTCAATGGCTATTGGAAGGATGTCGGAACCCTTGGCTCCTATTGGGAAGCCAACATGGAGCTTATCGACATCATTCCGGAGTTCAACCTCTATGAGGAGTTTTGGAAGATCTACACCAAGAATGAGATCATCCCGCCCCAGTATATTTCCTCCGATGCCAAGGTCTACCGGAGTCTGATCGGGGATGGCTGTGAGGTCTACGGGGAGGTGCAGAATTCGATCATCGGCTGCGGCGTGACCATCGGGAAAGGGGCGGTAATCCGCGATTCCATTGTCATGCAGGGGGCAGTGATCCAAGAGGGCGCGGTCCTGGATCGGGCTATTGTGGCAGAAAATGCCGTGATCGGCCAGGGGGCCCGGATCGGCTTTGGAGAGGCGCTTCCAAACAAGGTGAAGCCGGCTGTCTACAGTTTCGGCCTCGCAGTGATTGCCGAGAACACGGTGATCCCTCCAGGGGTGAAGATCGGCAGAAATACAGCTGTAACCGGCCGGACAGAGCCGGAGGATTATCCGGATGGTGAACTTGGGAGCGGCGAGACGCTGGATAAGGCAGGTGTAGTGTCATGAGAGCAGTCGGAATGATCTTGGCGGGCGGCAACAGCTACCGCATGAAGGAACTATCCAACAAGAGAGCAATCGCGGCGATGCCCATCGCGGGGTCCTTCCGGAGTATCGACTTCGCGCTGAGCTCGATGTCAAACTCCAGGATTCAGCGGGTGGCGGTCCTCACCCAGTACAACTCCCGGTCCCTCAATGAGCACCTGTCCTCCTCCAAGTGGTGGGACTTCGGCCGGAAGCAGGGAGGCCTTTACGTGTTCCCACCCACGGTGACCGTGGACAACAACTTCTGGTATCGGGGCACGGCAGACGCCATCTACCAGAACCTGGATTTCCTCCGAAACTGCCATGAACCCTACGTGGTCATCGCTGCCGGGGATGGAGTTTACAAGCTGGACTACAACAAGGTCCTGGAGTATCACATCGCCAAGAAAGCGGACATTACCGTGGTATGTAAGCAACTGCCTAAGGAGGAGGATGTCACGCGTTTTGGTGTCCTCAAGATGAATGAGGACTCCCGGATTGAACAGTTTGAGGAGAAACCCATGAGCTCCGACGCAAACACGATTTCGTGCGGGATCTACGTGATCCGCAGGCGCCAGCTCATTGAACTGATCGAGAAGAACGCGGAGGAAGGCCGCTTTGATTTCGTCAGGGACGTACTGATCCGTTACAAGTCAGTCAAAAGGATTTATGGATATAAAATCGACAGCTACTGGTCGAACATCGCTTCTGTCGATTCGTATTACCGGACAAATATGGATTTTCTCAAGAAAGAGGTACGGGATTACTTCTTCTGCGACTATCCTGAGGTCCACTCCAAGGTTGACGATTTGCCGCCGGCAAAGTATAATCCGGGAAGTGAAGTGAAAAACAGCCTGGTGTCAGCCGGGTCCATTATCAACGGCTATGTTGAAAATTCAGTGATCTTCAAGAATGTATTTATTGGAGAAAACTGTGTAATCAAGAATTCGATCGTACTGAACGACGTCTATCTTGGTGAAAATGTTCATTTGGAAAACTGCATCGTGGAAAGTCGCGACACCATTCGCGCCAATACTTATTATAATGGAGATGATGGTATCAAAATCGTCATCGAATCAGATGAACGTTACGTATTATAATGTTTGGGCGATGGCCTGCAGCAGGCAGGACCAAGGACTTTTGAGTGAAGGGGGTGTCTTTCGCTCATAGAAAGGCAAGTCTGATAGGTGTTGTTATGACGATTACTGATGTTAGAGTAAGGAAGTTTTCAAAGGAAGGCAAGATGAAAGCCATCGTATCGATCACGTTGGATGACGAGTTTGTCGTCCATGACATCAAGGTGATCGAAGGTGAAAAGGGGCTGTTTATCGCAATGCCCAGCCGCAAAACGCTCGATGGGGAGTACCGGGATATCGCCCACCCGATCAACTCACAAACCCGGCAGCAGATGCAGGATGTGATTCTTGCTGAATATGAGAAAGCCATTCAGACGACCGAAGAATAATGCCTACAGAGAGAAATGAATTGCTTTTTAAGGGCCGCGCACTGCGCGGCCCTCTTTTTGTGCTTTAACGGGCAGGCGCATCAGGCACATATATCATGCACTCCTGGAGCCTGCACCCGGCCTCGTACCTGGACAGGTACAGTCTATTTACCTGAACCAGGCGATACGAGCTCGTGGTTTTTGATTACCATTTCCTGAATCTCTTCCCGGACCCGGGCTCCGATCCCACGCAGTTCCTGCCGGGAGAGGCCACGGGTCTCGATGGGTTTTCCGTACTCAATGACGACATGACCTGCGCGGACGAAAGGGAAGTGCGCCTCAAAGATCTCACGGCTGCCGCAGATGGCCACCGGAACGATGGGGCAGCCGGCCTTGGTGGCGATCTTAAAGGAACCCTCGTGGAATTCCAGAAGCTCCCGCTCGTCCTCTCCGGTGGACCGCATGCCCTCCGGGAAGATGAACATGGAGATTCCCTGCTTCACATGGTCGATTGCTTTGAGGATGCTTTCCAGGTTCTGGCGGATGTCATCTTTGACCAGGAACTCTCCGTAGAGACGGCCGATCCAGATCGGCAGGATCGGGACCTTTCTGAAACCGGATTTTGCGACAAAGCCGGTGATACTCCGGAACTGGGGGTAGGTCATGATGACATCGAAGAAACTCCGATGGTTGGCGACATAGAGGACCGGGCCATCGTCGGTGATGTTCTCCATCCCGATGGTGGTGGTCCGGACCCCGCAGATGAAGCCCAGAACCCGGAAGCCGAACTGGATCAGGCGGAAGCATCCCTTCTCCCAGAGATGAGGGTATTTGAGCCAAAGAAGTTCCATAAGTCCCAGGAATGGCAGTGTAACGATGAGAAAAACAGCAACCCAGATGACACCGAAAATTACTCTGATCATGGTTCCCTTCTGAACATCAAAATACACCGGGCGTGCCCAGTGTATTTTTAAACAGGATTATCGGTAATAGATACGGCTGTAGCGCAGCAGCCAGTCACGCATCCAGTCTTTCAGCATATCCTCCGTGTAGCGGAAAGCCCAGTTTGCCTCCGCGACCCCCGGTTTGTTCATGCGGGCCTCGTCGCCCAGCTGCATGAGATCCTGGATCGGGAAGATCGCGTACTTTGCAATGGAGCTCATGGCGAAGCGGATGAAATCCAGGGAGACGCAGCCGCCATCGCAGTTGCCGTACATGCGGACACGGTCTTTCACCTGCTCATTCTGATGCTGGTACCAGCCCACTGTGGTCTGGTTGTCGTGGGTGCCGGTGTAGCAGACACAGTTGCTTGAGGCATAAAAGTGAGGAATGTAGGATGTGTCGTTCAGATCCTCGAAGCCGAACTGCAGCACTTTCATGCCCGGCAGGTTGAACTGATCGCGCAGCCTGTCCACGGCAGCTGTGATGATGCCGAGATCCTCGGCGATGATTGGAAGCTCCTTCCCGAAGACTTCCTGCATCCTGAGGAAGAGCTTCTCACCGGGACCCGGCTTCCACTCTCCGTTGATGGCAGTCTTCTCACCAGCCGGAATCGCCCAGTAGGACTCAAAGCCGCGGAAATGGTCGATGCGGACCAGGTCCACAAGCTCTTTCTGCCGTTTCACGCGGCGGATCCACCAGTCATAGCCGGTCTTCTCGTGCTCATCCCAGTCATAGAGGGGATTGCCCCAGAGCTGACCTGTAGCGGAGAAGTAATCCGGCGGGACTCCCGCCACCTCCAGCGGGTGTCCGGTGGAGTCGAGCTTGAAGAGACTCTTGTCCGCCCAGACGTCGGCACAGTCGATGGACATGAAGATTGGGATATCCCCGATGATGAGGATCTTTTTCTCGGCAGCGTATTTGCGGAGCTGATGCCACTGGCGGTCAAAGAGGAACTGGAGGAATTCGTAGAAGCGGATCTGCTCTTTCAGCATCCAGGTATACTCCACCTTCGAGAACTCTTTCCCTTCCCGGATCCCTTCCTCCCAGTCAAGCCAGCACCTGCCCTGGTAGTAGTCTTTGGTGGCCATGAAGAGGGCATAGTCTTCCAGCCAGTATTTCTCCTTCTCGATATATTGAGAAAAGGCATGCTCCATCGCCTGGTCGTGGATCGCTGTGAAGCGGTCATAGGCCTTGTGAAGAAGTCCCATCTTGTAGGGGATCACCTCGCCATAATCCACCTGCCTGGGATCACTTCTGGGGATGTCCTTCAGATCCGCGTCCGTCAGAAGGCCGTCCTCGCGGAGCTTATCCGGGCTGATGATGTAGGGCTGGCCCGCGAAGGCGGACAGTGTCTGATAGGGGGAGTCCCCGAAGCCTGTCGGGCCCAGGGGCAGGACCTGCCAGATCTTCTGGCCGGAAGAAGCCAAAAAGTCAATGAAATCGTAGGCCCCCTTTCCGAGATCTCCGATGCCGTAGGGAGATGGGAAGGAGGTTGGATGCACCAGAATGCCGGAATAGCGCTCTGGTTTCTTTTTCTCCTGGGACTCTTCAGCAACGGAGAGCTCTTCGGAGCTTACTTCTTTTTCCATCTGTTCCATAGTTGAATGATTCCTTTCCTGCATAGCCTGGGCGTCTTCTCATCCGGGCCGGGACAGGTCAGCAGAGAACCCGGCAGTCTGCCGTATCAGCCCGGAAAGCACCCAGCAACTTAGTGAGAAAGAGTATAAAACAGAGCCGGAGCTTATGCAAGCATTTGTGCATTCTGCTGGAAATGTGCACGACAGGACTGAAAAGAGTCCTCTTCTGAACTTGACAAGGGGCAGCACTGTCTGGACAAATGCGTTCAGGCTTCCCTTTCGATGCGCTGAAAGGCCGGAATTTGCGGGTTTTTTAAGAAAAGTTTATGATCAGGTCAAAGCGTTGTATGATACCTTGTGCGTAAACAGGGGTATTCTGCCCGCTGAAAGGCGGGTCTTGTTCGGAAAGGGGAGTTGAGGATGTACAATATACTGGTATGTGATGATGAGAAGGAAATCACCGATGCCATCGATATTTATCTGACGCAGGAGGGCTATCATGTCCTGAAGGCCTATGATGGCCAGACCGCGATCGATATTCTGAATAAAAATAAGGAAAATATACATCTCCTGATCATCGACCTGATGATGCCGGGCATCGATGGAATCCACGCGATCCTGCAGATCCGCAAGAGCTCTACGATTCCGATCATCATTCTCTCGGCGAAGAGCCAGGATCAGGATAAGATCCTGGGCCTGAACGTGGGGGCGGATGACTATGTGACCAAGCCCTTCAACCCACTGGAACTGATCGCCAGGGTCAAGAGTCAGCTGCGCCGCTACACAGCTCTGGGCTCGATTCCGGACAATGAGGAAAAGGCAAATATCTTCAAGACCGGCGGTCTCATGATCGATGATGACAAGAAAGAGGTCACGGTGGACGGGGAGAGTGTCCGACTGACCAGGATCGAGTACAACATCCTGCTTCTTCTCCTTCGCAATAAGGGCAAGGTATTCTCCATTGACCAGATTTACGAGAAGATCTGGAAGGAGGAGGCTTTCTGCGCGGACAACACGGTGACGGTCCACATCCGCCACATCCGTGAAAAGATCGAGATTGATCCCAAGAATCCCAGGTATCTGAAGGTCATGTGGGGCATCGGCTACAAGGTGGAGGATATACCTGAGTGAGAAAGCATCCGGGCCTGCCTCCCTTCAGGGTCAGATTCGGGGAGGGGAGGTGTGAGCCATGGGAAAAATCGGAAAAGGCGGCCGCTACAGCCTGGCCCTGAAGACATCCATCGGGGCTCTGTCCTGCCTGTCGGCCGCGATCATTCTGGTCTGTGTCATGACGATGAACTACTGGCTGGATGGCACGTTTGACATGGCCATCCTGGGGAGGAGCTTCGAGCAGACGGAGACCTTCCTGGATGATGTGGAGATGACAATCCGGCAGAAGATCAGCTGCACGCGCAATGAGATTCTGTTTGAGACAGCAGGGGAGACGGATCTTGACAAGCAGATTGATGTCCACCAGTATGCCTCCGGCGTGGATGATGCGGCCAATCGCAACGAGAATACCACCTATACCCTGTCAGACCTCATCAATTTCTATCCGCAGACTGGAAAACTCAGGTCCATCCTGGAGGAGATTCTCGCTTCCACGGATGTCTCCGACGCGACCTGGGAGAACCTGAGCCACAGGACCGGTGACCTGGAGACAATTCTGCCTTCCTCCGGCAAGACCCTGGCGGAGACGGCTACCCTGGCCCAGAATCCCTTCACGACGCTGGAGGGCTACTACGAGGATCTCTGCAGCTGCAGTGTGGACATCTACGCCCGCTATCAGTCCTATGTCTCGGAACTGAAGAATCCGACAGGCGAGGCTCACGCGAACGCGCCCAGCAACGTCAGCTATTTTGTGGAGGATACCTCCAACAAGCGCTATTACACGAACATGGACTGCAAGACCTGCTCGGAGGCCCGGAACCTGATCAGGAAACACCGAAACCTGATCTTCCTCTTTGAGGGAGTCCGCAGCCTTTCGATCATGGTTGCCAACTCGGACAATACCCTGAACACGGAAGTGGCGGAGAGGTTCATTGACACAGTCTTTTCCGGCTCCAATGAGCGGGTGATCATTGCGGTCACCAGGGGCTACCCCGCGGGGGACTCCCTTCGGGAGGACTTCCGTTCCTATGAGAGGCGGGAGCCTGTGGTGCTGGGGAGCTTTGTGATCGGCATCATCTCACTGATTCTTCTCCTTCTGCTGCTCTGTCTGGGCCTGATCACGGCCGGCAGATCCTCCATGGGAGAGCTGATTCCTTTAGGACGAATGGACAGTCTGCCGGTGGAACTGGAAGGTGGGATTTATCTCATCATCATGATTCTCAGCTCCTACGGGGTCCGGGAGCTCAGGGTCCGGACAACGGCCCAGCTCGCTGAGACCTGGGTGGTCATCTACGGGGTGCTGGAGTATCTGATTGTCTATCTGGCCCTGCTCTCCATGGCGCGCCGCATCAAGTGGAAGTCTTTCTGGCAGAACAGCGTGACTTACACGGTCTGGAATGTCTCTTCGAAGATCATGGATGCCAAGGTTACAACCCAGCGCCTTCTGGTCTTCTACTTCGCCTTTATTCTCTGCAACATTGTCGCGGTCCGCTTCTTCCACGCGGCTGGGATGGTCATTGCCGTGGTTATGGACCTCGGTCTTCTGCTTTACCTGATGCGGGATCAGATTGGAAAACTATCAGTTCGGGAGGGCCTGAGGGAGATTTCAAAGGGAAAGCTCGACTATAAGATTGACCGGAAGGGGCTTACAGGCGACAGCCTGGAGATGGCCATCGCAGTCAATGAGATGGGCGACGGACTCCAGGAGGCCGTGGAGAGCATGATCAAGTCCGAGCGCCTGAGAGCGGAGCTCATCACCAACGTCTCTCATGACCTGAAGACCCCGCTGACCTCCATCATCAACTACGTGGACCTGTTAAAGCGCCTGGACCTTCGTGACGAGAAGGCCAGGGAGTACATAGACGTACTGGACCATAAATCCCAGCGGCTCAAGAGCCTGGTCTCAGACCTCATCGA
>CADBUA010000578.1 GCA_902797665.1 uncultured Lachnospiraceae bacterium
TCTGACCCTGCGTTGTCGCCTGATGCGGCTGCCAGACAGGGAGACGTCTGATCGTTCAGAAACAAATGGCGAGAAATGGCTGAGAAGTCCAGGATCAAGCCTCCCTCTGAGATGATCAGTCTTCTGATGCCTGCCCTGAATAGAAAGCTGGGTCTCCGGACCTGGGATGCCTCATATCTTGAGGAGGAGATCATTCAGTTTGTGAAGGATTATGCCCAACTCAGCCTTGTCGCAAACAAAGCGTTAATACGGCGCCTGGCACGGTCGAATCCTGATCCAGATATACCGAAGAAGCGGGGCCCCGGCAAGGAAAGACAAGATGCTGAGCATTCATGAGGCGAAGGAAGGAGCTTGTGTGACGATCGGCCGCTGCCATGTCTCAAGGGTGAAAGGGTAGATCTATACCGGGAACCATTTGGATTTGCCAGGTGCTTTTACGGATTATGCCCGCTCATGCCCAATATTTCGGAGATCCATACGCTCGCGGGTATACAGAAAGAAGACGCGCCATCAAAGCGATCAAAGAGTCAGAGGGATCAAAGACCATCCAGGATACTGGGATCAATGAAGGCTGAGCTGTTGACTCTGCCTGCAAATAAAGAGATTTTCAACTGTTTCAGGATTCTTATCTGTAATTGTCCAGTCAGCTTTGCGCACTTGCTGCGCAAAGCGTGGCAGAACAGAGCAAAAAGAAAGGCCGGAGGCATATTTCATGCGGGCGTAGGAGCCAGCGCCCGACCTCGTACCTGGACAGCTAGGCTTATCTTAAGGAAAGATTCTTTGAAGCGCCTCTGACTCCTGTGCTAAAATCTCAGTAAGTATGGGTATTGTGGGAGAATTTCCAGAATCAGACAAAGGGTAAAGCAGCTCCATCTCTCCAGGCTGGATCAGGAGGACTGCAATGATTGTTTGATGAATTCAGGAATCAGGACTTCTTTAAGGGCTTCTTTAGATTCATGATTCATAATTCATGAGTCTATGATTTATTTTCATTTATGATTCGTGAGTTCAGGGAACCTGTTTCAGCGGGGAACGTGATCATTCGCGTTTATGAGCTGCCCGCGGGTCTGATTTGCCAGGTACATCAGGGGACTATACTCGATCACACTCAGAAGGATTGGGACTATCACTCACGAGTATATGAAATTTTAGAGATATGATCTGGCATTGATTATGATTCAGTCATGGTTTAATTATGATCTTAATGCATTTTTTATGCAGAAAGGAGCTGGACATGATTATGGCTGGTGAGTGCAGCCAGAACGTGAAAAGGGAAGCAGACGGAGGAGGTACTTCTCTGCTTTCAGGGAACGCAGGGTCTTCTGGATCCTTCCGGGTGATACAGGATTCCCTGTTTAGGCGATACCTGCTTCTGCTTTTTCTCTTCTTTCTCTTTTGGCCGGTATCTACAGCCCATGGGGCGGTCGTTACCAAGGTTTTGGTGAAGGCTGTTCCGACAAATGCGGCGAGTGTTCTGTACCGTGTGTACGCAAGGACGGCGGATGGGAAGAACGTCTGGATTTACACAAGCAAGGAGACGGTGGGGATCGGCTACGCGCCGATTTCAGCTGTCCTTTCAGGAGAGTATGTCTATATCCTGGACTCCTCCGGAACGGACGGACAAACCAAGTTTCTGAAGTTCCAGAAAGATACGGGTCAGAGGAAAAAGCGCAGGACAATCTCCTACGTGTCTGGAGCTTCGAAGCTGATGGTGGATCTTTCAGGAGATCTGATCGCGGCGGGGCATCGGGGAAACCTGGCCCGGATCAGCCCCAAGGGGAAGGTCATCTGGCATGTCGCCCAGGCAGGGACAGGGGTGATCAAGATGGAGTTATTCGATGAAGAAAGACAGGTCTGTGTCTGGTATGAGTCCGGGGAAAGAAGCTCCTGTACTTACAGCATAGAGGATGGACATCAGATTGGCTGACGGAAGATTGTGTGAGCAGCATAGACTTTGTCCAAGAGCTTTTTCATAGATCGTTCAGCGCTCCATTTCCTGTCTGGAGCCATCCTCCTTTTTCAGGCAGGATTTGGTTTTGTCGGAGTTTTAGGACTGGAGTCACCATGTATACGAGAGGATCTTCGGATTTGCCACAGGCGAAGCCATAGATCCTCTGCATATCCCGCGGCCTAAGACTTTAGAGGGCAGATCCTCCTGGCCGCGGGTATCATTCAGAGAGGAACAGATATGAGGCTTACATTCCTTGGAGCAGACCATGAGGTAACAGGCAGCTGTTATTATCTGGAGGCATGTGGAAAGAAGATCCTGATCGACTGCGGCATGGAGCAGGGGCAGGATCTTTATGAGAATAAGCCGATTCCGGTGGCGGCCGGAGAAATTGATATGGTCCTTCTGACGCATGCGCACATGGACCACTCCGGAAATCTTCCGCTTCTCTATAAGCACGGGTTCCACGGGCAGATTTTCGCGACATCCGCGACAACAGACCTCTGCAGGATTATGCTGCAGGACGCGGCCCACATCCAGATGTTTGAAGCGGAGTGGAAAAACAGGAAAGCTCAGAGGGCCGGCCGGCCCCTGGTGGAGCCTCTTTACACCACAGATGACGCCCTCGGCGCGGTGAACTGTTTCGTGTCCCTTGAGTACGAGAAGGAACAGTATATTGCGGATGGCATTAAAGTGCGCTTCTTTGACGCGGGGCATCTGCTTGGATCAAGTTCAATTGAGGTGACCATCTCGGAAGCTGTTGAGACGGCAAAGGATCTGTCTCCTTTTTCAGCCGGGGAGCGGATCACCCGCACAATCATCTTCTCCGGGGATATCGGAAACACCGATCAGCCTCTGATCGCGAATCCCGTCTATCCGAAAAAGGCCGACTACGTGATCATGGAGTCGACCTACGGTGACAGGAGCCACCAGAAGCCGGATCGGAATGACTACGTGGGCACCCTGGCTGCGGTCATTCAGAGGACTTTTGACCGGGGCGGGAACGTCGTGATTCCCTCTTTCGCGGTGGGAAGAACCCAGGAGATGCTTTACTTCATTCGTGAGATTAAAGCCAGGCATCTGGTCACAGGCCATGACGGGTTCAGTGTTTGGGTAGATTCCCCGTTGGCCAATGAGGCGACGAGCATCTTCCAGAAGCGCATGTACAGTGACTTTGATAAGGAGGCCAAAGACCTTCTGAATCAGGGGATTAACCCGATCGGCTTTGAAGGGCTGAAGGTTTCCATCACGGCGGAGGATTCGAAAGCCATCAATTTCATTCCCGAGCCGAAGGTGATCATTTCCGCCAGCGGTATGTGCGACGCGGGCCGCATCAAGCATCACCTGAAGCACAATCTCTGGTATCCGGAGGCGACGATTCTTTTTGTCGGCTTTCAGGCGGTGGGAACCCCTGGCAGAAAGCTCCTTGACGGAGAGAAAGAGATCAAGCTCTTCGGCGAGGACATCGAGGTCAAAGCGGAAATCTGCACGCTCCCAGGCGTCTCAGGCCATGCGGACAATGAAGGCCTGATGCGCTGGATCAGCGCCATGGAGGAAAAGCCGCAGATGGTTTTCGTGACCCACGGCGAGGATCAGGTCACGGAGATCTTCCGCGATCGTCTGATCCAGGAGCTGGGCTTCAATGCCTACGCCCCCTTCTCCGGAACTGTGTTCAATCTCGCGAGCGGTCAGTTTGAGCGAGAGGAAGCCGGTGTTCCGATTGAGCGGGATGTCCGCGAGGCTCTTGTCTCCGAGCGCGAGGATGGCAGCCATCTGGTCCGCAGAAAGGGGACTGACCGCGGCGCTGTTCATGGTTTCACGTCTGCCACAAAGAAAGCGGCAGGTATCTATACCGCTCTTGTGGCCGCAGGCAGCCGCCTGATGACTGTGATCCGCAGAAACCAGGGAGGAGCCAACAAGGACCTTCGGAAGTTCACGGAAGAGATCAACCGCCTCTGCGACAAGTGGGATCGGTGAGAAGCTGGCAAGAAGGTATCTATAACTAGAAAAAGTATAGATATAATACATATATAGATGTATAGATAGATGGTTGATTGAGCGGATAGATAAAACAAAGCAAAAATAAGATAAAACAATATACCATAATACAATATGACATAATACAATATAAAACTGAATGATTTAAAAAAGTTTGGCATTGAATAAAGCTTATAGAAAAAATGAGACATTTATTCAATCAACATAGAACATAGAACATAGGCCATATGACTTTGTTTTGACCTGAAGGATATCAGTCAGACTGTCTTTCGAGCAGGACCCCTGCCCGCAGGATCTGACCTCTTTATACCGGGAACCATTCGAATTTGCCAGGTGTCTTCACAGGTATATGCCTGCTCGCGCGAATTTGGTCACAAATTTTCGCGATCGCGGGTATAAGTTTAGAGCCAGAGACTGAATGATGGCTGGCGCTGAGAGTTGAGCACGTGTGGGGTGCCCCCGCACAGAGAGTGGGGAGGCTTCTTTACCGCATGAGGATCATCAGAAAAACAGGAAGAGGGATTCTGCTGATCCTTCTCTGCGCGCTTGCTGTCCTGATTCTCTCCGGGTGCGGGGGAAAAGCCTTTGCGATCCGGATGGGCCTCTCTGAGAGTCCCTTCTATCAGGACGGGGATACGGAGTGGGACCACGGGGGAATTGAGGAATACTACTTCAACAACCTTCCCAGCAGCTACAATGAGATCTACCGGGAGCTCTACTCCCGCCTCTCCAACCGGGAGGACAGCGCCGAGCTCTACGCGAGGGTGTCTGTGGATGATTTCTGGAAAGCCTACTATGCGGTTCTGGCGGATCACCCGGAGCTTTTCTGGATTGGCTCCAGCGCGCAGGTCGCCTCAAATATGCTGACCGGGCATGTGATGAGCTACGAGGTGGAATCGACGGTGGACCCGGAACAGAGAGATTCCATAAAGCAGGAACTGGAAGATGCCGCAGATCGGGTGATTGCCGGGATTGACCCTTCTTTTTCAGATTATGGGAAGATCAAAGCTGTCTATGAGTATCTGATCAACACGACGGACTATCAGGCCGGGGAGGCGGATTCCCAGTGCGTTCAGAGTGCTCTCCTCTCCCACGCTTCTGTCTGCGCGGGCTATGCAAAGGCCTTTCAGTACATCCTGCACCGCATGGGCTTTTTCTGCAGCTATGTCACCGGTTCCATCCGGGATGGCGGTGACCACGCCTGGAACATCGTCAGGATTGACGGGATCTATTACCATGTAGATGTCACCTGGGGAGACCCGGTCTTCGCGGATACGCAGGATGGGGGAACTGGGATCTCCGTCATGAACTACAACTACCTCTGCTGCACCGACAGGGACATCCTGACCACCCATGTACCGGATGAAACGATCGCTCTTCCGGCCTGTACGGAGGACTATTACAACTTTTATAAGCTCAACGGGATGTATTATGAGACCTGGGATTACCAGGCGGTCTATGATGCCTTGATGAATTCCGTCTATGAAGATCGGGATTACATCGTGATGAAGTTCGGGAGCGCGGAGGCCTACAATACCGCCTTGATTGAGCTTTTTGATAACAACATGATCAACGACGCGGACCAGTACCTGATGGGCGCCTACGGTGTCTCCAGCTGGAATGTCCGCTATGCCACGGACGACAGCTTCCATGTGATCACGATCCAGTGGAAGTAAGTCCCTTAATCCCTTGGGGGAGAGAACCGCGAAAAGCGCGGTGGAACCAGCAGTTTGCGGCGCTCCGGAGGGAGCGCCTCTCTTTTTGCCGATTTCGTAGCTGCCCAGTCAGAGGCCCAGGGCAAAGTGCGCAAAGATGACTGGACAGCACCCATATTTCAGCATTTGACCGGTATGGGGGTATGGTAGATTTATTGGTAACTGTCCAGTCAGCTTTGACCGAATGCCAAAAGGAGCCTGCGACTGGACAGCTGCAATAGGCCTGAATACTTTTCGATCCCCTTCCAGGGCCTCACTGTCTTTTTTGAAAGACGGGGAGCATGGGGGAGAAATCTCCGGACAATACAGGAGGGAACCTTGTGAGTGACCAGTTTCGCTTTTTCCGAAATCTCTGCATCCGTATTCTTTTACTCGGCATTCTTTTTGTGGTCTCCTTGATCATTTTCAGCCGCAGGATCAACGAGGTGACACCAAACACGGCGACTTCCATGTCGGATGCCTCCTTCCCCCTCGTCTGCATGCAGAAGAACGGGGTGGACTTCAATTGCCTGCACGGCTATGCGGAGGAGATGGATGTCACCACCTTCCGGGATTCGATCACACCCCTCTCCTCCGACCGAGGCATTACCATCAAAGTCATGAGCTTCGGGGCGCCGATCAGCTCCATCTCCTACGAGATCGTGACCATTGATGGGACCAAGTCTCTGGAGAACACCAAGGTGATCAAACTGAATAAGGTGGATGAGGATACGGTGACCTCAGATCTGACTCTGATGGAAGGCATGCTCATGGGCAGGGAGTATGTCATGAAGATTCAGGTATCCACGGGCGGCAGGAATATTTACTACTATACCCACGTGCTTCTCATGGACGGGCTCCACACCAATGAATATCTGAACTTCGCGGCAGGTTTCTGGGAAAAGTGCATCCATAAGTCGGAACTGGACACCATCGCGGCAGCTGTGGAGCCGGATGAGACCACTGATGTGGAGAACACCCTCTCCTACATGGACATTCACGACAGCGTTTCCCAGCTTACCTGGGGGGCTTTGAACCCGCAGACCGCCTATAAGCCGACGCCGCGCCTGACTGAGATCAATGAGAACACGGCGACGATGACCATGGACTATCGGATTTCCACCCTGAATATGACAGGCTCCGAAGGCAATGGACAGGAAGAGAAAGCCATCATGGAAGTCTACAATGTCCATGAGTACTACCGCCTCCGCTTTACCGACAGCCGTGTTTTCCTTCTGAACTTCGAGCGTACATGCGGCCAGGTTTTTGATCCGAAATCCATGAATGTCCTCTCCCCGGAGGGAATTGTCCTGGGCATCACGGACAAGAATATCGAGTACAAGGCGGACGAGAAAAACCGAGTGATCGCCTTTGTCCAGGAGGATGTTCTCTGGACCTACCAGACCCAGAGCGGGACCTTCACCAGGGTCTTCGGTTTCCCGCAGGCAGAACAGATGGACGTCCGGGATTTCTATAAAGAAAACACAATCCGGATTCTCCGGGTGAGTGCAGAGGGGAACGTCATTTTCGCGGTGGGCGGCTACATGAACCGCGGAAGCCACGAGGGAGGCAGCGGTATCGCAGTCTACTCCTACGACGCAAAGTCCACGATGGTGTCCGAGCTGGCATATCTGAGCTCCCGGGAGAATACCGAAAGGATCCGACTGGACATGGAGGACTGTCTGTACCTGACCACGGACGGGTCTATGGTCTATCTCTTCCTGGATGGGATTCTTTACCGGGTCTCTCTGGCGGGAAAGGAAGTCAGCACGATCGTCAGCGGAATCCGCTGTGCCTGCCACGGCAGATCCTCTTCCGGGCGGTATTTCTCTTATCTCAAGGAGGGAGAGATCTATGGATCGAAGACCGTTGTGGAGATTGATTTTGAGACCGGAGTCATGGCAGAGACTCTGTGTTCGGAGGATGAGTATGTCCGCATTCTGACCTACATGAAGGAGGATTTGGTTCTCGGCGTCGCCAAAAAGGCGGATGTGACTGGAAATGGCGGGAACACCGTCTTCCCCATGTACCAGCTTCTGATTCTGAACGGGGATGGGAAAGTCATCAAGACCTATGAGCCGGAGGGATACTATGTGACTTCAATCTCCCAGTCGGACAACCTCCTGAATCTGACCCGGGTGAAGAGGGGAGAGATCAGGGATACAGGCGTTGTGGGATTTATCTCCGCTTCTCCGGACCAGATCATGTCCTCGGACACCACGGGGGATGTAGCTGTGGGGATCGCGACCAGGACAGATCCGATCAAGCAGACGGAGGTGATCCTCCGGGTCGGCAGCCAGATCTCTTTCGAGTATTCGAAGTTTATCCAGGCCAAGATGCGGCTGGGAGCGGGATACCAGGCAGAGATTCCGCTCAATGGAAACTCCCAGGATCTTTACTATGTCTATGCCTCAGGCGGTCTGACGGAGATGTGCACCTACTGCAACGAGGCCATTTCCCGGGCTGATGCGGTCTTTGGGGTCGTGCTTGACCAGAGACAGAATTATGTATGGGTGCGAGGAGACAAAGAGACCACAGCAAAGATCGACGTCAAAAAGATCCCTGAGGTGATGAAGAACGGGACCACAGAGATGCAGGGAATTCAGGCCGGTGTCGAGGGGACTGTGGTAGACCTCACAGGATGTACGCTTGACCAGGTCCTCTACTTTGTCAGCCACGGCCGTCCGGTTCTGGTTGAGACCAGCGAAGGGATCCGGACGATTGTCGGCTATGATGAGTTCAACACCCATCTCCTGAAGCCTGGAGAGGAGGACTGGTACTACTACGGTATACAGGACTCCACGGCACTGTTCGCGGAAAGCGGGAATCATTTTGTCAGTGTCATAGGACACTGAATTCTGATTTCTTTTCAGGAAGGAAAGTATTCAAGGATATACCCGCGAGCGCGAGATTTGCGAAAAATTGGCGCGAGTAGGCATATAGCGGTGAAACACCTGGCAGATTTGAATGCTTCCCGGTATAAATCAGCCAAGGATATAGGATCCAAGTCCAAAAGGTTCGCCCGACTCAGGAGCTTGCTTGAAAGCGGAGGGTGAACCTTTTGAACGCTTCAAATAATACTGCCAGTGTTACGAGTGATACGACGATGAGTATAGGGACGGATTGTGAAAGCACGAAGTGTAGAACAATCGTAAGCTGTCCAGTTTTTTTATGATCGTCTGGCCGAAAAAGTTTCGGAAAGCTCAGGGAACTTTAACATGACGGATTCTGCTTTCACATATGAAAGGAGAGACAAAAAATGAGGGTAAAGCCAAGAATGCTGCCTCTTGGGGTACAGAGCTTTGAGAAACTCAGGCAAAATGGCTATGTCTATGTGGATAAGACGAAGTACATTTATGACCTTGTGCAAAGTGGAACTCAGTTTTTTCTTAGCCGCCCCAGACGTTTTGGCAAAAGCCTTTTTGTCTCCGCCCTGGCTGCATACTGGGAAGGCAAGCGTGATCTTTTCAAGGATCTTTACATCGAAGGGAAAGAGGGCATCGGGGAGAATTCCTGGCAGAGCTATCCGGTGTTTTACTTTGATTTTAACAGTGATGATCTGCAGGCAGACCATGCACTGGAAAAGGTACTGGACTGGCATTTGGAGGGCTGGGAGAAAATCTATGGCCTGGAAAAATCGGAATATACGCTGGCAGGACGCTTTAAAAATCTGCTTTTGAAAGCACATGAGGTGACTGGACTTCGCTGCGTCGTTCTGGTGGATGAATACGATAAGCCTCTGATGGATGTTTACGGAGACTGGGAAAAGGATAAACACTACAGAGATGTACTCAAAGGTTTTTTCAGCGTTCTGAAAAGCTTCGACAAGGATCTGCAGTTTGTCTTTATTACTGGCGTTACAAAGTTCAATAAGGTCAGCATTTTCAGTGATCTGAATCATCTGACGGACATCTCCCTGAATGATCGTTTTTCAGGAATCTGTGGGATCACAGAAAAGGAGATGATCGCAGGATTTAAACCGGAGATTCGGAGACTGATGACATTGAATCAGATGACCAGAGAAGCGTGTCTGCAGAAACTGAAGCAAACCTATGACGGCTATCATTTTTCCGGGAAGGGGGAAGCTGTCTTTAACCCCTTTAGTCTTCTTTCCGCTTTCTGGCAGGAAAGCTTTGGCTTTTATTGGTTTGAATCGGGAACTCCAACTTTCCTGGTAAAGAGGCTTAGAAAACTCTGCTATGACGTCAGACAGTTTTCAGACAAGCATCTATATGCCACGGAAAAGAGAATATCGGATTACAGAGCAGGGGAAATGAACCGTGACGATGAGGACCTCATTCCCCTCTTCTACCAGACGGGGTATTTGACGATCAAGGCGTATCAGGCAGACAGAAATCGCTACAGCCTTGGCTTTCCGAATGAAGAGGTAAAATACGGCTTCCTGGATTCTCTGATGCCAGAATACACGCCAGCAGTCCAGACTTTGTCAGGAAAGGATATTTTTTCGATCTGTGAGTATATCGAAACAGGATGTCTGGAAAATGTGAGGGATGCTCTGACAGCACTGTATGCCAGCATAAGCTATACCTCGCAGGACCAGGCCTATGAGCACTACTTCCAGATCGTCATCTATCTGGTCTTCACACTGTTGAATCAGTATGTGTGTACTGAGATTCACAGTGCCTTGGGCCGGGCAGACTGCATCGTGGAAACGGAGAAATACGTCTATATTTTTGAATTCAAGCTGGACAAGTCCGCGGACGACGCACTCTCGCAGATCGAGCAGCAGGGGTATGCAAAACCTTACGCGGCGGATACGCGAAAGCTGTTCAGAATCGGTGTGAATTTTGATTCATCGATCCGGAATATTTCCGAATGGAAGGTACAGACATAA
>CADBUA010000579.1 GCA_902797665.1 uncultured Lachnospiraceae bacterium
GAGCGTATTGTTTTCTGAATATGTTCTCTTCACATCTATGCCATCTTCATTTGTTCTCAGAAAGGAGGCTCGAGGTAACAATCCAAACATAAAAGACACAACCTCGCGCAATCAGAGGTCACATAGGTATTTCTCAACCACTTTTCCGCCGCCTTCCGTAATCTTTGCGAACAGAGCGTCCGGATGGATATCCCTTTTCCCGGCATACGACTGCCTCCTTCGCTGTTTTGTGTTGTACCTTTCTGGTTTCTTAATGCCAGAAGATTATTGTACTCCTGACATTAAGATACCAGCAGATCTGATTTTTCAATCAGTAAACCTCTTGGAAATTCCATACATGGCGGCTGACAGACCCAGAATGTCCTGAATCTCTCCCCTGCTTCTCCCCTCCCTATACAGCCTGTGAACCGCCGCAATTGTCCCCCTGTCCTTCCCCTCACAGGCCCCGCAGCTGATCAGGATCTTCTTCATCCTGCTGGCGCTGACAGCTGTATTCTGATCCGTATCATTGCCATAATGATCTGCCAGATCAATCTCCGGCATATGCCCGCTCGCGCAGATTTCCTCACAGATTCATACGCTCACCGGTCTATCAATGCGCTATTCAGACTATTCTGCGTCATGTTTCCTGGTCTTTCATCGATAAAGCTATTGATCACAATCTGCTTCTGAATGATGGAGAAAGGAGTGTCCTGCAGGACACTTTTGCAGTAATCCATCTTGGACCTCAGCTCTTCGACCATGGTCTTCACCTGTTCCAGTCGATTCCCCTCCAGAGGATCTGTCATGACCTCGATCAGGTCCGGTTTGATGGAAACATAACGGATCGAAGCGATGGTTTCAAAGAACATGCTGCCGATCGGGTTGTCAGCAGATTCGCAGTAGTAGGAGGAATCATAGATGATCTCCGGATTTCGATCGGCCGCCATGTCACACTCATCCCCCAGCCGGAGAAGCGCCGCCAGCCAGCAGGGATGAACAAGCTCCCCGTCCTTCATCCTCGCCTCATTTGGATACTTGACCCTGTCTGCCAGATCTGTCTTTCTGTGCCCTTTGGCAACCTGGGCGATATAGGCTGCATATTCTTCGTCTGGTATCTCAAACAGAGACCAGAACTTGTTGATTACACAGGCACTGAGTTCATGATGATAGGTCCGGACCAGATCAGCGGTATCGTCCAATAAAAGCCCCCGCCGGTAATCGCTCATGTCGATCTGATCCCTGTACTCCTCCAGCTGCTGAGAATTGACGCACATCCCGATGTCATGGAGATACACAGCCATCAGGAGTATATAGCAGTCTGCAACAGACATCTGATTCTCGGCATGGCAGGCCAAAAGGTCGACATAGCGGGTCACGTTCAGGGCGTGCAGGATGGAATGGTCCGAAAAATGGGGAAACAGCCGCTGGTAATGATCCGACATATTGAAAATCACCGTCAGACTGGACCGAAACCGATTGTGAAGATCCGGCGATTCCCGGCGCAGCCTTTCTACCAGCCATAGTTCGTCCTTTTCGGAATAGTCGGTTCTCTTTTCCATTCCTCTGTCTCCTCTTCCAGGCATAAGCTCTTTACACTTGTGGGTAACATTTCCGATAGCCGTTGATTGATGACTTCTGTGGCTGATCACTGTTTTTGTCAAGTCTCAATCTCGTTTTTATCAATAATATCAATTGATTTCTTGTCTATTGACAGTATCCGTTAACATGTTAAGTTATATTTATTGCCTATTCCGCATTCTATATTTAATATTCGGCATTTATTATCTGCTATCCATTATCAGCGTTTGTCATGCACAATAAGCTTTTCACAAACTTATATAAATCATTCTTCGTAACTGTCCAGTCCGCTCTGGCCGCTTGTCGCCGAGCGAGGTCATACAGTCAAAAGCAAAGGCTGGGCGCGCATTGAACGCGGCGACAGGAGCCTCAGCCCGGCTGAATGCCTGCAGGAGCCTGCGACTGGGCAGCTACCATTCTTCTATATCTCTCATTTTAATCTATACCGGGAACCATTCGAATCTGCCAGGTGTTTCACCGGTATATGCCAGCTCGCGCAGGTTTTGTCGCAGATTCTCGCGCTCGCGTGTATATCTTCGCCCCTGTGCCCATCGCTGATCCGATGAACTGTCGCGGTTATCCAGATTTTCCTGAGTCTGATCCAGGCGATTCTTTCTGTAAACATGATCGAGTCCCTGCAGCTTACAGTTTCTGACCGTAAAAAAAGCCAGCAGCTTGGATCTCATATAAGCTGTGTATCTCCTGTTCTCCTGTTATTATACACTCCCGTTCAAGAAGCGAACCAGAAACTGGCTGAAAAATCCGGTAACTGTCCAGTTCGCTTTGGTCGCTTGCCGCCAAGAGAGGGAATTCATCTCAAAAGCAAAGGCCGGGCGCACTTTCCATGCGGGCGTAGGAGC
>CADBUA010000580.1 GCA_902797665.1 uncultured Lachnospiraceae bacterium
TGGAGCTTCATCGGGGAGAGATTCTGGGCCTGGCAGGCCTTGCGGGTGCCGGGAGAACCGAGACCGTTCGGGCAATCATCGGGGCGGATCCCCATGATTCAGGCAGCATTGAACTGTTCGGAAAGGAAGTCCACTTCAAAAATGTCCGGGAAGCACTGGATGCCGGACTCGGGATTGTCCCGGAGGAGCGGAAAACGCAGGGACTTCTTCTAAAGCAGGATGTCCTCTTCAACACGACCATGCCTTCCCTGAAGCAGTTCAGCCATGGGACGACGATCAGCCCGAAGAAGGAGCTGGAGGTCACCAACGATTTCATCAGGCTTTTCAACATCCGTCCTTTCAACCCGCATATCCGCTGCGAGAACATGTCAGGCGGAAACCAGCAGAAGGTGGTTCTGGCCAAGTGGATTGCGGCCCACTGCAGGATTCTGCTGGTCGACGAGCCAACCCGCGGCGTGGATGTCGGCGCGAAGAGAGAGATCTACGAGATCCTGAATGATCTGATCGCCAAGGGACTTTCGATTATCATGGTCTCTTCGGAGCTTCCGGAACTGATCGGTACCTGCGACCGCATCATGGTCATGAGCGAAGGCCGGGTGACCGGTGTCCTGAATAAGGACCAGTTCATGGAAGAGACCATCATGGCCTACGCGACGAAGGAAGCCTGAAGGAAGGCTGAGCGGGGCCTGAGAGACGCGCGCTGACCCCGCGCCTGATCGGGCGCTTGAGAGACAATGCAGAAGAGAAAGAAAACCTGCCGGTGATGCCCACTGGCAGGTTTTTCGAATATTAAAGGAAAAAGTATTTATATCAGAGAAGATGCAAAATATGAAATATTCTTTTGGACTGTATTTCCTCGCTTGGCGACAAGCGGCCAGAGTGGACTGGACAGTTACAATTATTCCAGGTATACCCGCGAGCGCGAGAATCTGCGACCAATTGGGGCGAGCGGGCATATACCGATGAAGCACCTGGTAAATTCGAATGGTTCCCGGTATAGATGTGGAGGGAACGATCAAGCCTGAACGAAGATGATGTACAAGCCCGAAACCTGGGGCAGCCCAAGCCAAAGTCCATGTCCAGGAGCTGGGGCAGCCCAAGCCGAAGTCCATGTCCAGGAGCTGGGGCAGCTCAAAGCCGGCCTGAGACCAGGAACAGGATCCTCTTCCTTCTCCCCGAAATTCAGTCATAGAGCATCCAGCTGAGTTTACTCATGGATGTCTCCCGGTCATACCACTCAAACTGGGTGTGGACGTTGGAGATAAACTCGCCATGTGCAGCCCGGACAGCCATGGTGACAGCCTGATAGCCCATCTGGTAGGCATCCTGGGCAATGGAGCCGAGGAAAACGCTTTCTCGGACCGCTTCTTTCTGAAGTTGACCGGCATCAAAGCCAATGATACTGAGAGCCCTGAGATCCGTTCGAACTGGGTTTTTTCCGCTGTCTGGATCAGGGACTGCGTTCTCGAAGTCTCCTCCCATTGCGGTCAGGAGGGCTTCGGCGCCAGCCTGCTCAGCGGCAAAGATGCCGCAGAGATTCTTTTCAGAAAGAAGCTCGTTGGCAGCGTCACAGAAGTCCCTGTGACCCTGGGTTTTGGGGACTGTCCGGATCACCTGAATGTCCCGTCCGATCTCCTTTGAGAGGATGGACATCTTTGCGGAGAAGCCCTCAGCGCGGCTTCTCAAAGCCTCCGCGTCCTCAGTTCCGATCAGGACCGCAGCTTTTGGGGTTTCCCCTTCTGGAATCGAATGGACTTTGGCCAGAAAGACGGGATCCTCCGACATGTGAGAGGCAGCGCATTCACCCGCGCGGACGTTGTTGGTCTGGATGGTGGCGGAGATGGCATCCGGAAGCTCCGGCATTCCTGAATCGAAGCAGATGACCGGGATGCCAGCCTTTTGAATCTCCAGGAGGACCTCGGTCAGCGCAACTCCGCCGGAGGCCGAGAGCAGGATCGCGTCCGGCTGCTGCTTCAAGGCAGCCTGAAGCTGTTGGATTTGCCAGGAGGTCTCCTCCTCTCCGCTGGGGCCGTCCAGGGAGATGACCGCGTTCAGGTCGATGGCGGCATCGTTTGCCCCCTCAAAGACGGCGAGGAAGAAGGGACTTTGGAAACTTCCAGAGACCATGCACAGGCGGCAGGGTTCGGAGAAAGCCTGTCCTGGCGTGCCCTCTGTATCCTTTTCCGTCTCAGCCCCGTGGAGAGCAGAGGCTTTCCAGGGGGAGGGAAGGAGAAGGAGACAGAGCGTCAGCGCAAGGGCGAGAGAGAGCAGTGCCGAAAAGGCCGGTGTAAGTTTCGAGTTTCGTGCAAGAAGCCTGGCTTTCATGAAAAACCTCCCGTGCAGGTCCAGGACGAAGATAGATCTGCGTGTATACCCAGATTATACGCAAGAGCAGCAGGATTTGCGAAAAAGATTTCACTGTGCCACGAGGACACTGAAGACGGAAGCGGCTTTTTGTGGCTCTGTCCGGCAGCGGCCGGGACGGCGCTGTGGTTCTATCGGGGGTATTCCACTTCGCCGGGATGACCCTGGCGGGTGACCATGGTAAACTGAGAGCAGATTGCCCGAAAGCGCGAGAATCTGCGACAAAAATGGCGCGAGCGGGCATATACCGGTGAAGCCCCTGGAAAATCCAAATGGTTGCCGGAATAAATGACGATTGTCTGTAATGACTCTTTCGGATTATCCGCGTTTCGTGCACCCTGAGTCCGTCCCAGTATGCGCATTCCTGCATGATCATGCCACTGGCGCTTCCATTGGAGCTTCTATCGGAGTTTCTATCGGAGCTTCTATCGGAGCTTTTATTGGAGCTTCTATCGGAGCTGCCATTGGGGCTTCCAATGGGACTTCCAAGAAGCTTCGCCCTCCACTTTTGATGGGGCTTTCAACGCGCGAAGCTGCCTGACTGGAGCCATACAGAAACGGATTTTTGGGAAGGAGAAATAATTAAGTAATTAAAAACATTGACATTAGTGATTATATGTGTTCGAATATACTCATGGGAGGATACTATTTATGAA
>CADBUA010000581.1 GCA_902797665.1 uncultured Lachnospiraceae bacterium
ACATAGACATTGAATGCGATGTATACAATTGCATAACCTGCAGGAAAACGTTTTGCGGCTGGATAGAGGCCGCATACAGAAGGAGACTGAGAGCGCGCTCTTTCATTCATGGATGTTTTGCCAAGGGAGGAAGAAAATGGCGATAAAGAAAGCAAGAATCAGCATTGACCGTGACATTGAGATATCGAAGGTGGATGAGAGGATTTACTCCTCCTTCATTGAACACCTGGGCAGGGCAGTGTACGAGGGCATCTACCAGCCGGGGCAGAAGAGCGCAGACGCAGACGGCCTGCGCCAGGACACCATTGATCTCATCCGGGAGGCCAGAGTTCCCATGGTCCGTTACCCGGGCGGAAACTTTGTCTCGGGCTTTCTGTGGGAGGACTCTGTTGGCCCTGTTTCGGAGCGGCCCAGCCGGATCGATCCGGCCTGGATGGTGGTCGAGACCAATGAGTTTGGACTTCATGAATTCATGAACTGGTCAAAGAAGGCGGATGTAAAGCCTATGTATGCGATCAACCTGGGGACCAGGGGGACACTGGATGCCCGGAATGTCATCGAGTACTGCAACGTGAAGCAGGGCTCCTACTACAGTGACCTCCGCAGGAAAAATGGCGCGGAAGAACCCTTCGACATTAAACTCTGGTGCCTGGGCAACGAGATGGACGGCCCCTGGCAGATGGGGCACAAGACCGCGGCGGAGTACGGCCGGGCAGCGGCGGAAGCCGGCCGCATCATGAAGATGGTTGATCCCTCGATCGAGACCGTCGCCTGCGGTTCCGCTTTCTCCGGAATGCCGACCTTTGCCTCATGGGAAGCCACGGTCCTCCAGGAAGCCTATGACCAGATCGACTACCTGAGCCTGCACAGCTATTACGGGAACAGGGATGACAATACCCCGGATTTCCTGGCTTCCTCTGTCGATATGGATGAGTTCATCAAGTCCGTGGTCTCGATCTGTGACTATGTAAAAGCGCTCAAGCGGGAAAAGCGTGAAATCAACCTTTCCTTTGACGAGTGGAATGTCTGGTATCACTCCAATGAGGCGGACAAGCAGATCCCGCACTGGGTCAAGCATCCGCATCAGCTGGAGGACATTTACAACCTGGAGGATGCCCTCCTGGTCGGCTCCATGATGATTACCCTGCTCCGGCATGCGGATCGAGTCAAGATCGCCTGCCTGGCCCAGCTGGTCAACGTCATCGCGCCCATCATGACTTCAGACACCGGTGCCTGGAGGCAGACCATCTATTACCCGTACATGCAGGCCAGCACGATGGGCCGCGGCACGGTTCTGAACACGGCTGTGAAGGTTGATTGCTATGAGAGCAAGTATGGCGATGCCCCCTTCATCGACTCCGTGGTCATCAAGGATGAGGAGCGGGAGACCCTGACCGTTTTCGCTGTGAACAAGGATCTCGAGAACGACTATGAAGTGACCATGGATGTCCGCCAGTTTGAAGGATATCAGCTGGTGGAAAACCTGCTTCTGACCGGGGAAGATCTCAAGGCCGTCAACACCGAAGAGGACCCGGACCGGGTGAAGTCCGTCGCTGTCTCCAATGCCTGCGTGGAGGACGGCAGCCTGAAAATGCGCTTCCCGGCAAGAAGCTGGAATGTGGTCCGCCTTGCGCCTGCCGCAAAGTAAGATATACCCGCGAGCGTGAGCATTTGCGACTGAATTGGCGCGAGCGGGCATATACCGGTGAAGCACCTGGCAAATCGAATGGTTCCCGGTATAAGACAGGGTGAGTTTAAAACAGGGCTAGGCGAGACAAAACAAAGAACAAAGTCAAAATAAGAAAAACATATATTAAAAGAATAAAAACAGACCGAAAAAGATAGCAGGATCAAGAAAGAGAAAGCCCTTCCTCTGGAGGGCAAACTTCAGGAAGATCAGAATCCGGGAAATACGGCATAGTCGTGAAATGCGGCTATGCCGTTTTTTCTGCTTTCCGGGGCGTCAGCGGCAGAAATGCAGCAGTGAAAGTGACGGGGGGAAA
>CADBUA010000582.1 GCA_902797665.1 uncultured Lachnospiraceae bacterium
GAGCATACAGTCATTGAGGGTGGAGGAGACTCCACCCTTCTTTTTTTCTTTTCTCTGGGAGAAAGAGGAACTGAGAAAAGGAAATGAGAAGCAGGAGATAAAAATGGAAATAAAAAGCAGGAAATAAATGGCAGGATATAAAGAGAATGATATAAAGAGCAGGAGATAAAAGGCATGAAATAAAAATCAGGAAATAAGAAGCAGGAAGTGAAAAGCAGGAAATGAAAAGCAGGAAGTGAAAAGCAGGAAATGAAAAGTGCCAGGGGAAGACGCTGAAGAAAAAGCGCAGCTGCCCAGTCGCAGGCTCCTTTCCAGCTGCAGGGCCGGGGGCAGGCGCCTACATCCGCATTCAATGCGCCCCGGCCGAATGCTGAAGGCGCCTGCGACTGGACAGATACAAAGAATTGTAGATTGGCCTTTCTCTGTGCTATAATCGATTATAAATGCGGTATGCTCACATTGAGCAGCTATACTGAACCGCCGCCGGAAACGGCATTTTTCTCAGAGGAGAGGCACATGAGCGCTGTAGTAACCTGGTTTGAAGAGCATTTTTCCTGGCTGCATCTTCCCTCCATCACAGTCACGCTGACGGATGTGGTGGAGATCCTGATTCTGGGCTTCATCATCTACAAGCTTCTGAAATGGATCATGACCTCCCATGCCTTTTCCCTGCTTCGCGGTATTCTTGTGATTGTCGTCGCGGTCTCCCTGATCTACCTGCTTCAGATGGATACCCTGATCTATATCATCAATCAGGGAATGAGCCTGGTCATCCTGACCGCGGTGGTCATCTTCCAGCCGGAGCTGAGAAAGGCGCTGGAGTCTTTGGGAGAGAGGCAGCTTCTGAATTTCAATTTCGGCCCCAGGGCGCAGATCGCCCAGCTCTTCTCGGACCGCACCCTCAATGAGCTGGTCAAGGGGTCTGTGGAGATGGCGAAGGTAAAGACCGGGGCTTTGATTGTGATTGAGCAGAATGAGAGTCTCCATGACTATGAGCGGACCGGCATCGAGGTCGACGCTATAGTGACTTCCCAGCTTCTGATCAACATCTTTGAGAAAAATACCCCGCTTCACGACGGGGCGGTGATTGTGCGAGGAGACAGGGTGACATCCGCCACCTGCTATCTGCCGCTCTCTGACAACATGTCCATCTCCAAGGCGCTGGGCACCCGCCACCGGGCAGGTCTCGGGGCTTCAGAAGCGACGGATTCCCTGACGATCATCGTATCGGAGGAGACCGGCGCGATCTCCCTGGCCTACAAGGGGAAGCTCACCCGGAATGTCAATGAAAAAACACTCCGGGATCGGCTGACCCAGTTCCAGAATAAGTCGGAACTCAAACGGAAGCCGCTCTGGAAGAAGGCGAAAGAAGAGTCAGAGGAAAGCTGAAACGAATGCCTGAAACACGAGAGTCTGTGAAAGCATTGGCCGAAGCGGGGCCATTGGTTATTCCTGCGGCTTTCCGCTATCAGAGACTTTGTCAAACAGATCTTTATGAGATCCTGATCTGAATCCAGAGCTGCGTGAAAGACGCAGCTTTCAGAATGCAGAGCGGGAGATGGAGATGAGCCCGGACAGACGGGAATCTCCGGGAGGGATAAGATGGATCCGGGAATCTCCAGGAAGGATAAGATGGGGCATAGACTTGCCGATGTCTTTTTTAAGAACGTATGGCTGAAGATTCTGTCTCTGGCGATTGGATTTCTGATCTGGATGCTCGTTTCCAACGCGAACAATCCCATCAGAACCCAGCTGTTCACGAATGTCCCGATCACGATTGTCAACCGGGATTCCGTAACGGACATCGGAAAGGTCGTGGAGCCGGAGGGAAGCGGCACAGTGACGCTGCGCGTCACCGCGCGCCGCTCCATCCTGGAGCAGCTGTCCCGGAACGGGTCAGACTTCTACGTCGAGGCCGACATGGAAAACCTGAATGACATGGACGCGGTTCCGCTGAGTGTGACCTGCTCCAACAGCGCGGTGACCTGGGATGAGATTCAGGTCTCCCCCTCCTCTCTGAAGGTGACCCTGGAGGATAAGGTGGAGCAGATCTATGTGTGTTCGGTGTCCACCGAGGGGGTTCCCGCCAGCGGCCTGCAGGTGGGGACAACGGCTCTGAACGTGGGGAAGAACATCGTCATCGCCGGACCCAGGTCCCTGATGAAGATCATCAACCAGGTGGTGGCGCCCATCAACGTCGGAGGCCTGGATGAGGACACGACGCTGACCTCGATTCTGAATGTCTACGACAAGAACGGGGACGAGTTTACAGATGCCCAGCTGAGTTCTCTGGAGTTCAAGGATGAGTCTGGAAATGTCATCATCGACCACACGGTGGAGGTGGAGGTGGACTTCTGGAAGATTAAGACCGATGTCCCCATCCGGGTGCAGACCAAAGGATCGACTGCCTGGGGATACCGGGTCTCTGCCATTCGCACGATCCCGGAGACAATCTCTGTGGCAGGGACAGAGGAGGCGCTGGCCAATCTCGGAAATGAGTTCCTGGTGGAAGATAAGGTGGATATCACCGCGGCATCAACGAATGTCACTACAGAGATTGATCTGACGGGTACGCTTTCGAACATGCCGGGGATTAAGCTGATCACTGACACGGACCCGAACGTGCAGGTAGAGGTGCTGATCGAACAGGACGGCAATGTGACGCTGCAGATTCCCCTGGCAGTGGTCACCCTGAAGAACCGGCCGGAGGGGATGTCACTGGTCTTCACGCCGGCGGACATTCTCTCTGTGAGTGTCCGGGCGGTAGACGCCGATGCGCCCGGTTTGAAGGATACGGATCTGTCCCTGTCCGTGGATCTGGCTCAGTGTGAGGAAGCCGGAAACTATGAACTGCCGCTTCAGGTGGATCTGCCGGAGGGATATGAACTGACCGCGCCGGTGACGATCAAGGTGAATTCGTCGCCGCAGGAGACAACAGCTTCTACAGAGGGAGAGTAAGGAGGGCCCTATGGTTTCGAAGGAGATCACCATCGTGAATCCGCAGGGACTGCATCTGAGGCCGGCGAGCCAGCTGTGTGAGGCTGCTCTGGAGTTCCGGTCCAAGTGCACCATGATGATCGGGGGGAAGGAGTACAATCTGAAGAGCGTCCTGAGCGTGCTCAGCGGTCAGGTGACGGCTCAGAAGGAGATTACCCTTGTGTGCGAGGGCTCTGACGAGCAGGAAGCGTTAAAGACACTCAGCCGGATTCTTTCAGCCGGGAAAGAGAACTGAGAGCGGGAGCTCACAGAATGGGCTGCGAGAAAGAAAGATACAGCCTGAAAGGGGAAAGCCGGAAACGCTTCAGGAAGATTAAGGAAAAGATTAAGGAAAAAACTAAGAAAGGGAGGACTGTCCAGAACGCTGGACAGTCCTCCCTTTTTGGACCCTTCCGATCGATCTCAAAGAGCGCGAACCGACTCCTGATTTCGGAGGCCGCATGCCTTGTCAGGGAAAGGACTGCTCTGATAACCAGCTGAGCCTTCCATGGAGTGTTCAGACCGGGAAGCATTCGGATCTGCCTCAGCGGTAAATACCCGCTCGCGCCATTTTACGCGGATTCTCACGCACGCGGGGATCTCTTGCCCGACGGGGGCGGGACTGATATAATGACGCCGAGTTGTTTTTTCGGGGGTGTAACATAGAATGTTGAGACAAGTTGAACGAGTAAAGATATTTTTGTTGGTGCTGATGCTCACATTTCTCCTCTCGATCTTTGCTTTTGAAAGCATCTATGCCGCGGAAGCAGATCAGACTGGGAGCGCAGCAGCATCCACGAGCGCGAACCTCTCCGCTGAGACGGGCTGGAAGACCATCGCCGGGAAGAAATACTACTTTACTTCCAGCGGCAAGGCCAGGACCGGCTGGTTCAAGCTGAACGAGAAGAAGTATTACCTGAATCCACAGGATGGCGGCGCCTGTGTGACCGGTTTCTTTCAGATCAATGGAGCCGGCTTTTATTTCACCCGGGAAGGGGAGCTTCTGAAGAATACCTTCATCAAGCTGGATGACCAGACCTACTATTACGCGAAAAAAAGCGGAAAGCTCCGGACAGGTCTCGCGAAGATCGAGAACGCTTACTATTATTTCGATCCGGAGACCTATAAGATGCAGTTTGGCTGGGTGAAGGCCGCTTCAGGAGGAAAGACTTACAGCTACTACATGAAGAGCTCCGGAACGGAGAAAGGCCAGGCGGTGACTGGCTGGATGGAGCTGGAGGGCTCCCGCTACTGCTTCAGCAGGACCGGGAAGATGGTGACCGGCTGGGCTTCTGTAGGGACAAAGAAGTACTATTTCGACGACAGCAGCGGGAAGATGTACACTGGCGTTCATACGATCAGCGGGACTTCCTACACCTTCCACACCACGGAGGGGTACCTGATCACAGCGGAGACGGCGACGGGCACCTGGCTGATCAAGGTCAACCAGAGTACCTGCACGGTCACGATCTACCGGGGGACCTACCCGGTCAAGGCTTTTGCCTGTTCGGTAGGGGCCAACGGGGCCACGCCGGACGGGACATACTGGATCATGGACCATCTGAGATGGCATGAGCTGATGGGACCGAGCTGGGGGCAGTGGTGCAGCCACTTTTCCCCGGACATGCTTTTCCATTCGATCCCCTACAACAGGCAGAATGATAAGTATTCCATGTCGATCAACGGCTATAACCTTCTGGGCCAGCCGGCTTCTCATGGATGCATCCGCCTGGCGGCGATCAACGCCAAGTATATCTATGACAATGTCCCAGTGGGAACCAAAGTCGTGGTCTTCCACGGAAGCTCCTCGGATGATCCGCTGGGCAAGCCGCAGACGCCCTACGTGGGGAGCTGGGGCCACAGCTACGACCCGACGGACCCGACCATCAGCTCCAGCTGAGGGGATGCCTGAGTCCTTTTCAAGGGCTGGAGGAGGGCATGTGCCTTTCCGGATTTGAAAGCTCAGAGGCGAAAGG
The DNA here is from genome assembly GCA_902797665.1 of uncultured Lachnospiraceae bacterium. GTDB lineage: Bacteria > Bacillota > Clostridia > Lachnospirales > Lachnospiraceae > Porcincola. The sequence continues at coordinate 4,953 of CADBUA010000582.1, forward strand.
ACAGGCCTTTTGACAAAAGAATTGTGAAAGCCGGCTTTGCCGGCTCCGGGGACGGCAGAGCCGTCCCCTTTTTATATCCGGCAGAACTTCCCCTTTGATCCCCCACATCAGAACCTGGGAGCTTCTGTGCGACTGACATCATAGAAAGATCTATACATAACCATAGAGAGATCATTCTGCCTTTTCTGCCTTGTCTTTTATAGGTGTCTGGACTATAATCTGAGTACCTTTATGCCTTTTGGAGACTGCTTCGGATTATGAGAAAAGAGAGATACAAAAGGCTGGTCATGTTCTTTTCTTCTCTCATTGTGATCGGCCTTGAGACGGCGAACTACGCCTATGTCTGGTTCAACTGCTACAACCGGCGGGATATCATCCGCATCTACTACTGGAGGCGCGGACACTGGGCGCTGATCGGAATGTACTTTCTGATCGTATTCCTGATGTCCGAGCTTTTTGGCGCTCTCCGTGTGGGATACATGCGCCTCTCGGATGTGCTCATCGCGCAGATCTGTTCTGTGGCCGCCACAAATGCCGTCACCTATCTGCAGCTGGCCCTGATCGGCCGCTGGCGGGCCTTCACCCACATCGGCCCCCTTCTGCGCCTTAGCGGCGTGAACGGGCTTCTGGTGATTCTCTGGGTGCTCCTTACGCGCTGGATCTATACCAGGCTCTACCCGGCCCGGTCGGTCATTCTGATCTATGATGCTCACAATCCTGAAAAGCTTTTGAAAAACATCGCCTCCCGTAAGGACAAGTACCGTGTCCTGGAGGCGATTTTGGTGGACCGTGGCCTTCCCTATCTGAAGGAGCGGATTCTCCACTATGAGATCTGTATTCTCGGGGATATCCCGTCCCGGGAGCGGAACATCCTGATCCGCTACTGCTTTGAGCACAACATTCGATGCTATTCGAGTCCCAAGATCTCGGATATCATGCTGATGAGCGCGGACAAGATCCACATGTTTGACACGCCGCTTCTGCTCATGCGAAACCGTGGGCTGACTGCCGAGCAGAAGTTTGCGAAGCGCCTTCTGGACATTGTGGTCTGTGTTTTTCTGACGGTGCTTCTGTCCCCTGTCCTTCTTCTCATCGCCATCCTGATCAGACTATCTGACGGAGGGCCGGTTCTCTACCGGCAGGAACGCCTGACGGAGAACGGACGTGTTTTCCGGATCTATAAGTTCCGGTCCATGATTACCGGGTCAGAGAAGGAAGGGGCGCGTCTGGCCAAGGAGGGAGATGCCCGGATTACACCGGTGGGACGGGTGCTCCGCAAGATCCATTTCGATGAGCTTCCGCAGCTTTTCAATATCCTCCGGGGGGATATGTCCATCGTTGGCCCCAGGCCGGAGCGGCCGGAGATCGCGGCAGAGTATGAGCGGGAGATCCCCGAGTTCGCCTACCGCCTCAAGGTGAAAGCCGGGCTCACGGGCTATGCCCAGGTCTTTGGAAAGTACAACACCAGGCCATATGATAAGCTGAAGCTGGATCTGACCTACATCGAGAACTACTCTCTCTGGCTGGATTTCCAGCTGGTGGCCTCCACGGTCAAGATCCTTTTCCAGAAGGAGAACACTGAGGGCGTGGAGGAAGGGCAGGTCACAGCCTATGACGGATCCACAAAGGCAAGCGATGTCTCCGTCCTGGAGGAGCATGTGCAGAAGGCGGTGGAAGAGATCCAGTGGCAGGAAAAAATGGAGGCCTACAGCAGCGGGGACGATCTGAAAAAGCCGGAGAAAGCCGCCGCGCTGCCGAAGGGGGTCCGGGTTCAGGATGTCGCCGCGGAGCATGAGATGGGCCTTCTGGTTTCCGTGATTATGCCCGCCTACAATTCCTCCCGGACCATCGGGGAGGCGGTGGAGAGCGTGCTCCGCCAGGACATGCACTTTCAGTCTTCCCAGAAAGTCGGGCGGGGCGCCCTGCAGGAACTGGAACTGATCATCGTGGACGACTGTTCGGGAGATGATCTGGAGGGAGCACTTGAACGATTTCTGCCGGATCCAAGAATCCGCATCTTCCGGAATGAGAAGCGCCTGGGGGTGGCCAAAAGCCGCAACCGCGCGGCGCTCTTTGCCCGGGGCCTTTACATCGCCTTCCTGGACTCAGACGATATCTGGGCCCGGGATAAACTGAAAAAGCAGTTTGCCCGGATCTTTGAGACAGGCTGTGTGTTCTGCTGCACGGGGCGGGAACTCATGGAGAGCAATGGCAGGCTGACCGGGCGGATCATAGGAGTCAAGGAAACGCTTACGGAGAAGGACCTCCGCTTTGGCAATCCCATCAACTGCTCCTCGGTGCTGCTTCTGACCTCGGTGGCCAGGCGCTTTCCGATGGTGCATGAAGACTCCCACGAGGACTACGTGGCCTGGATGAATATTCTCAGGACCTACGGGAGCGCCTGCGGGGTGAATGAACCGCTGCTCAAGTATCGGCTGTCGGAGACCGGAAAGAGCGGCAAAAAATGGAAGAGCGCCAAGATGACCTACCGGGCCTACCGCTACATGGGCTATGGACCGGTCAGGAGCAGTTTCTATTTTCTCGGCTATGCGGTCCACGGGGTGCTGAAGTACTATGGGCGATCCGGGAAGCATTGACAAGGGAATTCGAATGATACGACTTTTGGCATCGGAGCGGAAATTGATTTTGACGCTCGCGAGAAACGATTTCAGAAAAAAGTTCGCGGGGGCTTATCTCGGAATTGTCTGGGCTTTGGTCCAGCCGGCTGTGACGGTCCTCATGTACTGGTTTGTCTTCCAGGTGGGGCTCCGCCAGACCCGGACCTACGGCGGGGTGCCTTTCATCCTCTGGATGCTGGCGGGACTGGTGCCCTGGTTTTACTTCAATGAGGCAGTGTCCGGGGGCGCCAGGTGTCTGGTGGAATACAGCTATCTGGTCAAAAAGGTGGTTTTCCGTTTTGAGATTCTGCCCATCGTGAAGGCGGTATCAGCCCTGTACGTCCACGCGTTTTTCGCGCTGATCTGTGTGCTCCTGACCTGCGCCTATGCCAGTTTCCCCGGGATCTTTCTTCTTCAGATCTTTTATTATTCCGGGGCCATGTTTTTTCTGGTCATTGCGCTTTCCTACGGGACTTCAGCCATCTCAGTCCTCTTTCAGGACAACGTGCAGATTGTCAGCATCGCTCTTCAGATCGGGGTCTGGTTTACCCCGATCATGTGGAATCTTCAGGATCTGGCGCTCCCCAAGGCCCTCATTCTGCTCTTCAAGCTGAATCCCATGTATTACATTGTCTATGGCTATAGGGACAGTCTGATCTTCCGTGTGCCTTTCTGGCAGCATCCCTGTCTCACAGCCTATTTCTGGGCCATGACGGTTCTCCTCTACCTCTGGGGTACGAGGACCTTCAGGCGGTCCCGCCCGCACTTTGCGGATGTGTTGTGAGTGGAGGGAGAGATGAGTGAGACGGAAAAAGGAAAAAAGCGGGAGATCGCGATCCGGATCCGGGACGTCACCAAGATCTACCGCCTGTATGACCGGCAGCGGGATCGGCTCTGGGAAGCTTTGGGCTTTGATTTCAAAAAGAAGTATCGGGAGAAGTATGCCCTGAACCAGGTGAACATCGAGGTGGAGCGGGGGGAGACCGTGGGGATCATTGGAACCAACGGGTCCGGAAAGTCCACGCTCCTGAAGCTGATCACGGGAGTTCTGACGCCAAGCAAAGGGTCCATTGAGGTCAAGGGGCGGATCTCCGCCCTGCTGGAGCTCGGCGCCGGCTTCAACATGGACTACACCGGCATTGAGAACATTTACCTGAATGGGGCCATGACCGGCTTCTCCAGGGAGGAGATTGATGCCCGCCTGGCAGACATCATCTCCTTCGCGGATATTGGCGATTACATCAGGCAGCCCGTGAAGTCCTACAGCTCCGGCATGTTTGTGCGCCTGGCTTTTGCCGTCGCCATCAACATCGACCCGGAGATTCTGATTGTGGATGAGGCGCTTTCGGTGGGGGATGTCTTCTTCCAGAGCAAGTGTTACCGCAAGTTCGAGGAGTTTAAGCGGGAAGGGAAGACCATCCTCTTTGTCTCTCACGACCTGTCCGCGATTTCCCGCTACTGCGACAGGGCCATCCTTCTGAACCAGGGGGACAGGATTTTCGAGGGAAGCCCAAAAGAAGCCATCGACCTCTACAAGAAGGTCCTGGTGAACCAGTATGCCGGGGAGATTTCAGAGACGGAAAAGGACCCTGCCGCCGGAGCGGGAAGGGGCTCTCTCGCGGAGACCCCTCAAGGGCTTTCAGCCTCCGGAGATCTGGGAACCGGGGCCTGGAAGAGGGCATTTCCGGTCAATCCCAGCCTTATTGAGTACGGGGAGAAGAATGCGGAGATCGTGGACTATGCGCTCCTTGATGAAAGCGGACAGCTGACCTCAGATTTTCTGAAGGGGTCCCTCTTCACGGTCCGGATGAAGATCCGGGCAAAAGATACGGTGATGGAGCCGGTCTTTGCCTTCACCATCAAGAACCTGAAGGGGATTGAGATCTGCGGCACGAACACGACGCTGGAAAAAGTCCCGGTGCCCCGTATGGAAGCGGGGGATGAGCATGTGGTGGAGTTTACTCAGAGAATCGACCTTCGGGGCGGGGAGTACCTTCTGTCACTTGGCTGCACCGGCTATCAGGATGGCTCTTTCCGGGTCTTTCACCGCCTTTACGATGTAATCTCCCTCACGGTGATCTCGGACCGTGATATGGTGGGCTTTTATGATCTGAACAGTCACTGCGTTCTGGACGGAGATGAATCTGGCGGCAGGATGGAGAATCTGTGATATCCTGGAGCATCGATGGATTTGCCGCAGGGAAACCCATCGATCTCTGGAAATCCCGCGGCCTAAGGCTTTAGAAGGAATCTCCAGGGCCGCGAAAAATATCTGCGAGGGCGGACATATGGCGGGAAGCTTTGGAAAATCCGAATGCTTCCCGCGGTCAGAAGGACAGAGAGGACGAGGAGGAACATGGCAGTTCTACACCTGGATTTCTACAAGGGGGAAGACCCCTATTCAGATGGGGACATTGAGGAGCGGATTCTGGAGATTGCCCGGAGCGGAAAGATCCAGGAGGCTTTGTCAAAGGAGGAGGACTTTGCGGTTCTCTATCATCTCTCCCCGGTAAGGGAGAACATCCTCTCCTGGTATCCCTTTCTGCCCGGATCGAGGCTTCTTGAGATCGGCGCCGGTCCTGGCGCCATCACAGGCCTTCTCTGCCGGAAGCTTTTTCCAGGAAAGGTCATCAGCGTGGATCTCTCCAGGCGCCGATCAGAGATCAACTATCTGCGCCACAGGGACGACGAGAACCTTGAGCTTTACGCCGGCAACCTGAATGACATGACCTTCCCGGAAAAGTTTGACTACGTGGTTCTGAACGGGGTTTTTGAGTATGCCGGCTCTTTCACGGAAGGCGATCGTCCCTACCTTCGCTTTCTCAGAAAGTGCAAAAGCTTTTTAAAGCCTGGCGGGATCCTCCTCACGGCGATCGAGAACCGTTTCGGGCTCAAGTACTTCTCCGGGGCGCCGGAGGACCACACGGGGGGATACATGGACGGCCTCAAGGGCTATCCCGGACAGACGAATGTCCGGACTTTCTCCCGGGCGGAGTGGGAGGCACTCGCGGAGGAAGGGGGCCTGCCTTACCGGAAGTTTTACTATCCCTGGCCGGACTACAAGTTTCCATCTGAGCTTTTCACGGAGAAATCTCTGAAGGAGAATGCGTCTTTCCGGACCTCCTGGTCCTTCAATCCCCGGCGGATCGAACTTTTCCCGGAGGCGGAGATGGCCTCGGATCTTCTCAGAGAAGGCTGTTATGGGACCTTTGCCAACTCCTTTCTCATCGAGATGAGTGACCGGAATCTCCCGGAGGATCGGGAGATCCTCTACGCGAAGATGAACGCGGACCGGGATCCGCGCTTTCGGATTCAGACCCTCCTTTTTGCGGAGAATACCGATGGGAAAGAGCGCATGAAATGGGCCGAGAAAAGCCCGCTGACGCCTGAGGCGGAGCCCCACATCCGAAAGATGGCGGAAGATAGGATGGGCGGTCAGAAAGAACTGAAGATCAATCTGCCGGGGCGGGGACCAATACCGCTAAGACCGCTTCAGGGAGTTTCCCGGGGGAAGGCATCCGTCTTTCCTTTCCTGGAGGAGAAGACACTGGGAAAGATCCTGGGGGAGGCCCTGGACCTTGGGAATCGGGAGCTTGTCCCGGAGTATCTTAAAGGGCTCAGGGAGATGCTTCTGGAAGCCTCCTCAGCTTTCGGGAAACCCGGCGGAGCCTTCCGAGAGGTCTTTGGGGACAGGGAGGCCTTACGGGCGTATGCGCTGCTTTCTCCTGCCAACATCGATCTTACCTTTGACAACCTGATTCCTGGAGAACGCGAGGTCTGGGTGATCGACTGCGAGTGGGTCTTTGACTTCCCGGTCCCCGTGGACTTCATTCTCTATCGGGCCATCCGGGAACTATGCCTGGCGCAGCCCAAAAAACTGAAGGAGGAGGAGCTTCTCTCAGAGCTTGGGATCACGGAGGGAGACCGGGATCTTTTCCGCAGCTGGGCGCTCTTTTTTGAGCAGAACTATGTGAAGGCCAACTCCCTGGAGCGCTGGTCGAAAGCACCGCTTCCGCTGAATCTGAATTTTGCGGTGCCGCGGGATCTCTCGAGACTCTCCTCCTGTCTCTACCTGGACCTGGGACAGGGCTTTCGCGAGGAGGATCTCCTGCGGGCGGAGGGGAGCATCAAGGGCAGCTGTCTGGACTGCAGCTTTGAGATTGAGCAGCCGGAAAAGGTGCGCGCGCTTCGCTTTGACCCCCTGGAGGGGGAACCCTGCATCTGCAGGCTTTTTTCGGAGGAGGGATCTCTCCGGGGAATCAACGATTCGGGCAGGGTCCTTCTGGATGAGGATGAAGAGGGAAAAGAAGGGGATGCTTTTCTGACCCGTGATCCGGCCTATCAGGTCCTCTTTCACGGGAAGGCGCCAAAGAGGCTTCACATCCATGGGACGGTCCTTCTGAAGGACGCGGACTGGGCCATGGAGACCGGCCGGCTGCTTCTTCGGCATTCGATCCGGATCGGGAAAAAGCTGAAAGCATGAGAAAATCAGGCGGGGCTTCTTCCGGGAACGCGGAGATCCAGGGGACTTATGAGCCTGGGAACGGAGAATAACAAAAGCGCTGAAAGCTGAAACAGAGAACGAGGACAGGCGAAGCAGGAAGGAGGATCCTGATGAGCGGGCAGGAAAGGAAGAGCGTGGACATCGTTGTCCCGATCTACAACGGATATGAGGATCTGATTCTCTGCGTGGAGAGTCTGAAGGCCTTCACGGATCTGACGAAGGATCGGGTCATCCTGATTGACGATCAGAGCCCGGATGAAAGGATCCGTCCCTACCTTCTGAGCCTGATGGGGGATGGGGAAGCATGCTGCTCTTCCGGCTTCTGTGTACACTTCAATGAGAAAAACCAGGGCTTTTCCGCCAATGTGAACCTGGGCCTTGCCTGGTCTGAGCGGGATACGATCCTTCTGAACTCCGATACCATTGTCACCCGGGGCTGGGTGGACAAACTGCAGCGGGCCGCTTACCGGAATGAGAGAACTGCCACAGTGACGCCACTCTCCAATGCCGCTACACTGGCCTCCGTGCCGGAGTTTCTGAAGGACAATCCCATGCCCGAGGGCTGGACGGTTCAGGATTACGGGGATCTCTGCGAGAAGGTCAGCCTCCGTCATTACCCCCGCATTCCGGTAGGCGTAGGCTTCTGCATGTATGTAAAGCAGAAGGCCTATCTCTTAGCGGGACCCTTTGATCAGGAGACTTTCGGGCGGGGCTACGGGGAGGAGAATGACTTCTGCTTCCGCCTGGAGATGCTGGGAATGATTCACACCCTGGCGGATGATACCTTCATCTACCACAAAGGGACCGCCTCCTTTGAGACGGCGGAGAAGCGCGCCCTCATCGAAGAACATGAGAAGATTCTCCGGGAACGGTATCCCTCCATGATGCGGAACAATGACAGCTACTGCCAGGCGGGGCCTGACGGGGATATCCGGGAGAATCTGAAACTCTGGCAGAGCCTTGAGAACGGCAGGAAAAACATCCTCTACTTTCTGCATCTGGACTTCCGGGAGATCGCCGAGAACAACATCGGCGGCACCCAGATCCATGTGCGGGACCTGGTCACGGGCCTGAGACCTTACGCCAATGTCTTCGTCGCGTCCAGGGATGGGGATGCCCTGCGCCTGACGGCCTATCCCTGTCTTCCAGAAGAAGGCATGACGCGGGGGGCGGAGTTTGAAGGCCTGATCTCCATGAAGTTTCCCATCGACCTTTGGGGAAAGGTCGATGGGGGCGTTTTCCAGTGGACGGAAGGGGAGAAGAGAGAGACAGAGAAGCAGTTTCCGGTCTTCTCAGATCCGGCTTTCTCAGAACTTCTGCGGAAGATTCTGATCAGCTTCCGGATCGATCTGGTCCATGTCCACCACACCGCGGATCTGACCCTGGATATCTATGAGGTCAGCCATGATCTGAAGATCCCGGTGATCGCGACGCTGCACGACTACTATTATGCCTGTCCCAGTGTCAAGCTCCTTGACCTGGAGGGGAAGTTCTGCCCGGCGCAGGGAGAATTCTCCCCGTTCGATCCGGAGACCTGCCGGAGCTGTCTTCATCGATCCCTCGGGTATTCAGATCGTCTTGACCTGCTCCCGCTCTGGCGGGAGAAGTCAGGGAAGGCACTCTCTCTCTGTGAGAGAATCCTCTTCCCTTCCGAGAGCGCGGAGAAGATCATGCTTCTGGCTTTCCCGGAACTGAAATCCAGAAGCCTGGTGATTCCTCATGGGATAGACAAGGCCAAAGGGCCAGGGAAGAGAGATCTTCACGCTTTTTCCGGCCCCATTCAGAAGAGCTCCAGGATGCATTCCCACATAGACCAGATGCCGGGAGGAGACAGCCCCATCGGCTATCTCGCAGGCTGGGCCTACCTGGAGGGCGTGAAAAGCGAGACGGTCCAGAGCTGTGTGGAGATCACGATGGGCTCAAAGAGACATCTCTTGCATGTCTCTCCGACTGCCCGCGTTGATGTGGCCAACGCCGCCGCCGATCAGGATGTTCTCTGGTGCGGCTTCCACCGGGTGATGCGGATGCCGGGGAATACGGGTGCTTACCGGATGCGGATTCTCCTCTCCTCGGGAGAAGGCCTCTATACCGACGGCAAAATCTACAGAGGACATCTCGGCGGAATCTCTGTGCCGGCTGCGGGAGATCCATCCTGTCTCCGCCTGGCTTTTCTCGGTGGGGTGACCCCAGCCAAGGGCTCCGGCCTTCTCCGGGACCTGATCCGGATCGCTCCGGCGGATCTTGAAATCTTTGTCTTCGGACAGGTGGGGGATCCGGAAGTCTACGAGATGGAAAAGCCTCGAAATGTCCACTTCAGCGGTGTCTACCGTCGGGAGGAGCTCCATGACCTTCTGAGCGCGGCGAAGATTGACATTGCCTGCATCCTCCCGGTCTGGGCTGAGACCTTCTCCTACACCGTGTCGGAAGCCTGGGAGTGCGGCATCCCCGTCCTGGGGAAGGATCTGGGTGCGGTAGGAGAGCGGATCCGGAAGACAGGGGCGGGCTGGCTCATCGATCCGGAAGCGGGAGCGGAGGATCTGATCAGGCGCCTTTCAGAGATCCGGGAAAATCCGGGGGACCTACGGGCAAAAAAGAAGCTGGCCAGATCCCTCTCGATGCGGACCGTCTCTGAGATGAACGCTGAATACAGGAATCTCTATCAGGAGCTGATCCGGGAGCCTTTGGAGGAGAAGGCGGATTATGCCTTCGTCTTTGAGGGGCTGGCCATGGCAAACCCGGGGATTCATGGAAGAAGCGGCCAGGCTGCGCAAAACAGGCTCAGGGAGGAAAATGAGATGCTGAAGGCCTCGATGGAGATGCTGAAGGGCACAAGCTCCTATCGGATCGCCAGAAAGATCTCGGACGCGCATTTACCTTTCAAGGAAGATCTGAAAAAGCTCCTCCGGAAGATCCTCTGATGCATCTGAAAATGGGGGATACGCAGAGACTTCTGTGTGACTGTGATCAGACAGGGATAGCTTTCCAGTCAGCTTGGCAGGCTTTTGCGCAAAGCTGTCGTCAACAATCGTGCATAGGGAATATGGGGGCGGGATGAAAATCCGGAAACTGAAGAAGTATCTGAAAGACTATGGCTTTTACGGGACGGCCACGGCGATCCATGACAGGATTTTCCGCAAGGCGCCGGAGGCGGTCTCCTTTGAGAAATGGCAGGACTGGAACCGGATTTCCAGTCGGTCCTACATGAAGATGGCCAGGGAGGAACTCCCCTATGAGCCGCTGATCGCGGTGTCAGCGCGGGCGATGGGGGAGGATCGGGCAGCTTTCATCCAGTCTCTCACTGTTCAGACCTATCGAAAGTTCAAACCGCTGAAGGAGTGCCCTGACGCGGACTACATCCTTTTTTCAGGCCCGGGGTGTACCCTGACCCCGGATATGCTGACCCAGTGCGTCCGCTACCTGAACAGTCATCAGGGGGAGACGGTTGACCTGATTTACTTTGACTCGGATGTCATCGATGAGGCCGGGCACAAGGGAAATCCGGCTTTTCGTCCGGAATTTGACCCAGACCTCCTGGAACGGGTCAACTACATCGGAAACGTGTTTCTGGTGCGGACTTCCATTGCCCGAAAGGTGGGCCTGCCGGAGGCAGGCTTCAGCCGGGGCCCGGGGAGAGCTGACGTCTACCACGCTTTCCTGAAGCGGCTCTCGGACAATCTCTGCGTGAAGCCTGGAGCTGAAAGGACCGGGCCTGTCCGCCATATCCCCCGGATTCTCTACCACGAGGTCTGGGAGAACATTGGAAAGCTCAGCAGGGACAGGAAGCCGAAGAGAGAGAAGACAGAGGATGAGAAAATCTCCATCATCATCCCCAACAAGGATCATCCGGAGGACCTCGAGCGCTGTATCCGGAGCCTCTGGGAGGTCAATTCCTACCGGAATATCGAGATCCTGCTGGTGGAGAACAACAGCTCGGATCCGGAGATCTTCTCCCTTTACCGGAAGCTCGAGGCGGAAAGTGCCGGGGACAATTCGGGAAAAAAGGGAGCGCTCAGGCTTCTTCACTATGAAGGCCCCTTCAATTATTCCAGGATCAACAACTATGCCGCAGGCTTTGCCAGCGGAAAGTACCTCCTTTTCCTGAACAACGACACGGTGGTTCTGAAGCCCTCCAGTCTCTGGCACATGGCAGACCTTCTGGAAAGGGAGGATGTCGGGGCGGTGGGGGCTCTTCTCATGTATCCGGATCACACGGTGCAGCATGGCGGCGTGATTCTCGGATACGGAGGCATCGCCGGCCACGCCTTCCAGGGCGAGGCGCTTGGAAACATGGGGCTTGGGGATTATCCGGAGCTTCTATTTGAGAACACGCGGAATGTGAGCGCTGTGACAGCCGCCTGCATGATGGTGCGGGCGGAGGTTTTCCGGGAAGCGGGCATGTTCGATGAGACCCTGGTGGTCACGTTCAACGATGTGGACTTCTGCCTGAGGCTCCGGGAGAGACAGCTTCGGATTCTGATGTGTCCCGACGCGGAATTGATCCACTATGAGTCCATCACGCGGGGCGCTGAGAATACCAGCCAGAAGGTGGCACGCTTCCACGGGGAGATTGCCCACTTTATGGCTCGCTGGCAGAAACGTCTCGAGGAGGGGGACCCCTTCTACAACGAGAACCTGACCCTGACCGGCAGGAACTTTACCTGCAAGGATCAGAACCGGGAGGTCCGGCCGCCCTACCTCAGGTATGTGGACATGGATCTGTGAGGGAGACAGAGGGGAGCGGATGGATTACCTTTAGCGCCGCTTTCCAGGGAGAGCGATCCAGGGGGACATTAGCGTGAGAGAGAAGCTGAAAAAGACCTTCACCTACCTCAGGAAGAGGGGCATTCGGGAGTTTTCCGCCCACGCGCTGGAGAAGATCCGGGATGCCAGCTTTGACTATAATCGTTGGCTCAGGCAGAAGGAGTTTTCACGCAGACTCCGTCTTTCAGGGCGAGAAATCAAAGGGGAAAAACGCTCAAAGCTCCATGTCTTTGCCTTTCCCGGGGCAGACCTTCAGAGGACTTTGAGAAGCATCGGTGGGAAGACCTACCGGGAGCTGGGATCCTTTGAGCGCATTCAGGGCCCGGATTTCGCCCGGGAGCTTTCGGAGAGAATCCGGAAAATCCCGGATCGGGGGATCTGTGTTTTTCTGAGGGAGGGGGATCTTCTCTCAGGGGATGCTTTCTCTGAGATCCTGAAAGCCATGTCCGGCTCTGACTTTGTCTATGCGGATGAGGATATCTATGAGATCAGGGGAGAGGAGATCCGTTACCGGGATCCTTTCTTCAAGCCGGATTACAGCCCGGCCTATCTTCAGAGCATGAATTACATCGGGCCTTTTTTCGCTCTGCGGGCCGAAAGCCTCAAAGCGTATTTCCGCGAGGCGCCTTTTGAGACGTCCTCCTCCGCGGCCTTTCTCTATGACCTGGTCCTTTTTGGAAGCTTCCATGCGGAAAGGATCCGGCATCTGCCGGAAGTCCTCCGACATGCTTTCCCGGAGATGGAGACGGGGCGTCAAAGAGAAGACAGAGAAGACAGAGAAGACAGGCAAGGCTTTCAGGATGAATCCTCAGCGCAGGAAATGATCGCTGCCCTGAAGCGGGATCTTAAAAGGCGGGGTTTTTCCGGGAGCATTGAGAGGGGGCCTTCGGCGGGGACTTTCCATGTCCGTTATGACCTCTGTTCTCATCCCAGGGTTTCCCTGATCATCCCGAATAAGGACGGATCGGAGCTTCTGAGGGACTGCCTCTTCTCGATCCTTTCCCGCAGCAGCTGGGATCAACTTGAGATTCTTGTGCTGGAGAACAACTCCCAGGAGGAAGAGACCAGAGCCTTTTACAGAGAGGCGGAGGAGATTTTCGAAAAGGAGAAAGCCGTCCGCCCTGGTTGGTCCTTCCGGATTCTTGAATACAAAGGGCCCTTCAACTTCTCCCGGATTGTGAATCTGGGGGTGGAGGAAGCCCAGGGGGACTATGTGCTCCTGCTGAACAACGACGTCAGCGTGCTCAGCGGAGACTGGATCGAGCGCCTGCTCGCCCAGTGCCAGCTGCCGGATGTTTATGCGGCGGGGCCGCTCCTTCTCTATCCGGACGGCAGTGTTCAGTCTGCCGGCATCACGATTGGTCTCATGGGCTTTGCCGGGAGCATGATGGTTCAGGAGGATCCAAAGTGCTGCGGGGGCAGAAAAGCCCTTCTGTGCAGGGAGATGTCCGGACTCACCGCTGCCTGCATGATGGTGAAGCGGTCCGCTTATCTTGAGATTGGCGGCTTTGACCCGTCATTCAGCGTCGCGCTGAACGATGTGGACTTCTGCCTCCGGCTCAGCCGGGGATGGGGGATCAGGGAAGGAGAAGGACATCCTGACTGGAGCGACAGCGGAAGAGGCGAACGCAAAGAGACGATTCCGCAGGATCGTCGGATCGTCTATGAGCCGTCAGCGGTTCTGATTCATTACGAGTCGAAGACACGGGGACTGGAGAACACCCCGGAAAAGCGGGCGCGCTTTGAGAAGGAGAAAGCCCTCTTTCAAAGACGCTGGGCGCATCTCCTTCGGGCGGGGGATCCCTTCTACAACCCGAACCTGTCCAGACGCCGCTGTGATTACAGCCAGCAGACCTGAAGACTTCGCAGCTGGACAGCTGCGAGACCAGACGCAGGCTCCTCAGCCGCATTGAAAGCGCGTCCCGGCTTTTGCTTCTGAGCTGTATCACCAGCCTTGCGCACTTTTTCTGCGCGTGAAAGTATAGAACGAAAGTATAGAACAAAAGCAAAGGAAGGGCGCATATCTCATTCATACACAAAGGCGCAGAGAGGCCAGGAAGCTTTGAGATGCCGGGAAAGGGGGAACTGGATGAAAAGAATCCTTCATATCTCGAAGTACTATTACCCCTTCCTGGGAGGGACTGAGGCGATCGCCCGCGATGCGGTGCTGGCTTTGAAGGGGCGTTACCAGCAGAAGGTGATCTGCTTTAACCATGAGGACACGGACGATATCTCTGACAGCTGGAGCCTGGTGGATGATGTCGAGGTGATCCGCTGTGGCTGTGAGGGGAAGATTTCCTCCCAGTCCCTTTCCATCTCTTACCGGCGGATTCTGAGGGAGACCTTTGAGGACTTTGACCCCGACTACGTGCTTTTTCACTATCCGAATCCCTTCGTGGCCTCGATCCTTCTGAAGGAGCAGAGGCGGGCGAAGCTGATCCTCTACTGGCACCTGGACATCGTCCGCCAGAAGCTGCTGAGGAAGCTTTTTGTGGGCCAGAACCTGCGCCTCCTGAACCTGGCGGAGCGGATCATCGTGACCAGCCCCAACTATATCGAAGGGAGCCGTTTTCTGACCCTGGCGCGGAACAAGTGCGTTGTGATTCCAAACTGCATCGACAACGAATACCTGAAGACCTCGGAGAGAGACCAGGCGGAAGCTGAGAGGATCCGGAACTATTTCCAGGGCAAGGTGCTCTGTCTGTCCGTGGGGAGACATGTGCCCTATAAAGGCTTTGAGTACCTGATCGACGCGGCGCGTCTGTGCGATGACCGCTTTCAGTTTTTCATCACCGGGCGTGGGGAGCTGACAGAGAAGCTGCATGAGCGGGCGAAAGGGGACCCAAAGATTCACTTTACAGGCATGGTCTCGGAGCACCAGCTGAAAGCCCTGTACCTGGCGGCGGATATTTTCTGTTTTTCCTCCATCACGAAGAATGAGGCCTTCGGGGTGGCCCTGGCGGAGGCGATGTATTACGGCCTGCCGGCGGTAACCTTCAGCATCCGGGGGAGCGGCGTCAACTACGTGTCCCTGGATCAGCGTACGGGGATCGAGGTCCCAAACCGGGATGTCAGGGCCTATGCGGAAGGCGTGAAAAAGCTGGGGGAGGACCCTGCCCTCCGGGAAGAGATGGGGAAAGCGGGACGGCAGAGGGTCATGGAAAACTTTCTGTACGAAAGTTTTCAGGAGCGGATCCGGGATCTGTTCCGATCTCTGGAAGAGAGTGGAGCGAATTGATGGATTCAGGCTGGGGAGCTCAGGCATATGGAACAGAAACAGAGAACATTTGAGACAATCCTGCTTTTTCTTGCGGATCTGTCCGCCATGGGCATCAGCTTTTTCCTGGCGGTGCTGATGCGCTATCATACGGTAAACTGGGAGACGGCAGAGGGTTGCCAGAGCCAGCAGCTTTGGGTTTTATGCGTGGTCAACCTGATCGTGATTCTCGTGACGAATCTGTATGACTCCTTCTTTCTCCGGAACATCCGGGAGGAGGCGGGGGCGGTGCTTCGGCAGGAGATCCTGCTGATGATTTTCACCCCGGCTGTGCTTTACCTGATCCATGACACGATCTTCTCGCGGAAGGTCTTTGCCTGCTTCCTGCTGATGAACTGCATCCTGACTTTGATCTTCCGCCAGAAACTGAAGTCCTATCTGGACCGGGTTTACCGAAAGGAGAGAAGCCGGCAGCTGATCCTGGTCACCACAAGAGAAGAAGCCTACGAGCTGATTACGGCCCTCCAGAATACGCTGGACTGGAGTTACTCCCTGAAGGGCATCATCCTGGCGGATGAAGAATACAAGGAAGCTGAAGATACGAAAGCATCCGCAGCATCAGGCGAGCGCACAGAGGCAGAAGAGCGGCGGATGTCCTTTGCGACCACCCATGTGGTCGCCGGACGCTCAGATCTTCCGGAGTATCTGCTGGAGCATCAGCCGGGAGAGGTCTTTTTTGCCTACCGCAACGCGGGGGAGGACCCGCTCCTTCCGGAGTGCCTGAGGGCGCTCCATGACCTGGACATCCCGGTGGATCTGAGAATATTTGAGTATGATCTTCTGCCTTACGGGAGAAAGTCTCTGACCTCAATCGGCAAATACAAAGCGCTTCGCATTGAGCGGAACAACATCAGCCCGAGAGGGCAGGCAGTCAAGCGCCTGACGGATCTGCTCGTGAGCCTCCCGGGCCTTGTCCTTTTTGGCCTCACTGCCCTGATCGTGGGACCGCTGATCCGCAGACAGAGCGGAGGACCCGTGCTGAGCCGGCAGATCAAGGTCGGGTTCAACGGACGCCCCTTTACCCTGTATAAGTTCAATGTGGGATATGGGGATCCTGAAAAGGCAGACGGGCGCATGCAGGAGATGGCAGAGGATAAGGCCGGATCCAGAGGGCAGGAAGAGGAAGACCCGGACTGGTTTCTCAGGGACCGCTCCTTTGAGAATCCGTCGAAAGACAGGGGGGAATACACGAAGATCGGGCGCTTTCTCCACAGAACGCATCTGGAAGGCCTGCCCCAGTTCTGGAATATCCTGAAGGGGGATATGAGCCTGGTGGGAACCCAGCCGCTGTTTTACGAAGAGTTCCAGCGCTATGAGGAAAAGCACAGACAGAAGATCAGGCTCAAGCCGGGACTCACAGGCCTCTGGCGGGTGGAGAAAAGAAGGCACCGGGGAGACCTTGGCGAGGTCATTCAGATGGATCTTCGCTACGTGGACAATTGGAGCATTGCGGAGGACCTGGAAATTCTTCTCAGGACCATGGAAAAGCAGTAACTGTCCAGTCCGCTTTGCCCGCTGTTTGCCGGGCGAGGCCAGGCAGTTCAAAAGCAAAGGCCGGACGTAGGCGCCATCGCCCGGCCGAATGCCTTAAGGCGCTGGCTTGACAGCTGCAGAGGCTTTTCAGCTGAATCAGGGTCGAGTAGAATTTATGAGCGCTGGTCTACAGGCGGGCGTGAGGAGGAGCCCGGGTATGATTGATATTCACAATCATTCATTATATGGTGTGGATGATGGTCCGGATTCCATAGAGATGTCCATTCAGATGCTGCTTGAAGCGGCGAAGAGCGGGATCGACAGCATCATTTTCACGCCCCACTATCGCCACCACATGTTCGGCTTTCCCCAGGAACGGATCCGGGATGCCTATCTGACTCTCAGGGAGGAAGCCGCCAGGCGGAAGGAGACGGAGCATCTCCGCCTCTATCTTGGCTGTGAGTACCATGTGGACTCCGAGATCTACAAGCGCCTGGAGATGCGGCGGGCCTGGACGCTGGCGAACAGTGAGTATGTTCTGACGGAGTACTCCTACACGACGCCCTACCGCAGGATGCAGGAGTACACGCAGGAACTCGTCTCCAGAGGCTACCGTCCGGTGCTGGCGCATATCGAGCGCTATGAAGTCTTCCTGAGAGACATGGACC
>CADBUA010000583.1 GCA_902797665.1 uncultured Lachnospiraceae bacterium
CAGATGGACTGGATCATAAGGAGAGACGCAATGAAAAAGACATCGACAGTTATCCTCGCCACCCTCTTCCTGGCCCTTTTCGCGGGCTCAACGGTATTTGCTGCCAGTTCAATGGCGATGCGCGGCAATATCACCCTGGAGAAAACCCCGAACAAAAGCTATGAAAACAGCTGGGCCAATTATAATATGGGGGTATGCATCAATGGAAAGACCAGACTGACCCGGAATATGAAGATGGATGGCACAATCTACATCGAAAAGAAGCTTCTTTCAAAGGGAAATGTGATTGGGGTCGGCTGCAACCTGAATCTGCAGAATCTGAACAAACAGGATTCCTGGGCTGGAAATGTCGAATCCATGGATAACTTCACCCTGATCAATGATGACGGCAGGATCGTCGTCCTAAGAAATCATGGCTACAACAAGGATTTCTGGAAGGCTGCTCCTGTTGGAAGCATGTTGAAAGTTACGGAAACAGGGAAATATTATGTAGTTAAGCTTAATAAAGTGCCATTAAATGCGTTTTACAAAGATAAAGACGATAAGAAGACGGAATTCGACTCGAAAAACACTGCTGTTGAAGCTAACTTCAGTCTGTATGTCGGAGACGATGGAAATACGATCCTGAAAAAGGTCTCCGGTTATGTTTATCTTGATGATGTGACGGTCTATGCAGAAAAGACCCTGAAGTGTGATTTCGAAAAAGATACATCTTACCACTGGGTTTATATGGGCTATGACAAGGGCAACCATAATAAAGAGATCAGAGTAAGTGTTGTCAACATGACCGATTGATCCGGGAAGAAACGCTGCTTCAGCCGGGCTCTCTGAAGAGGCAGCTTCGGGCTTATTGGACGCAGTACTGCCGCCTCGTAGTGGGACCTTCCCGCTTCGAGGCGGTATTTTGCTATATTCCCACCAGTGCCTGGCAGATTCGAATGCTTCCCGGCATAACACTGGTCTGGTTTTCAGGATATTATTTTTGCAACTTGAGACTCATGCTCTCAGAGGGTATACTTGTTCATGTGACTGGGGGGAGCTGTCCGGCAGAAGCTCGCAGAAGGTATAGGACGCATAGGACGTACAGGTCGTATAGAACGTATGGGGTGAGCGCTTTGCCTGGATTGTATAGACTGCAGGAAAAGTACATATCAGGTGGAAAAAAACAGACCTGAAGGAAAAAAGGCACCATATATTATTTTATGAATTTATATGATACATAATAGAATATAAAACTATCATATTGGATAAAGTGATACAAAGGAATCGGACACACGGATGGACTGAGGCCTGGTTATACTCGCGGCCAGGAGAATTTGCCAGCTATCATCCGGGGCCGCGGTAAAGCCGAGGCACAAACGATTCGCCTGCGGCAAATCCTAAGTGCCTCTGGTATACGATCTGGAGCGGACCGGCCGGAGGTCAGGATGGGATTGAAAGTTCTGGATCAGAGCATAAAACAGTGGACAAAGACAGAGCTCTATGATCA
This sequence comes from uncultured Lachnospiraceae bacterium, assembly GCA_902797665.1. Lineage (GTDB taxonomy): Bacteria > Bacillota > Clostridia > Lachnospirales > Lachnospiraceae > Porcincola. The sequence goes on from CADBUA010000583.1 coordinate 1,490, forward strand.
GTGTCCAGAGAGTCCACATGGTTTGAGGACGCAGAAAAAGAGATCTGTTCGTATGGGTGGGCTTTACACGCTATTCTGGACGGGCAGGGCAACATACAGGAGGAATGAGCTATGCTGATGCGGAAAGCAAGAGAGGAACTGGTCGAGTATGGGCTTCGGATGTACAGGGATGGACTTGTCACGATGACATCCGGAAATATCAGTATCTACAATCCTGCCACGGGGACGATGGCGATTACGCCCTCCGGGATTCCCTACGATCTGATGAAGGTGGAGGATATCGTGATCATGACGCTGGATGGAGAGATTCTGGAAGGAACCTGCAAACCATCCAGTGAACACAGTCTGCATGCGGCGGCCTATCGGGTGCGGCCGGAGGCCCGCGCTGTCGTACACACGCATTCCAAGTATGCCACGGTGATGTCCACCCTGGGAGAGAGTGTGAAGGCGGTCCAGTTTGTCTTTGCCAATATCCTCAACTGCAGCGAGATTCCTGTGGCTCCTTACCGCACTTACGGGACAGAAGCGCTGGCAGAAGTTGTCAGCGAAGCCCTCAAGAACAGTCCGGCCTGCCTGATGGCGAATCATGGCATGGTGGCTTCCGGGACGACCCTGGAGAACGCTTACATGGCAGCTACCATTGTTGAGTCGACTGCAGAGATCCAGTGGCGGGCAGAATGCGTCGGCAAGCCTTCCTGCCTGACAGAGGCTGAGGTTCATGAAACCTATGAGGCCTTTACAAAGACTTACGGGCAGAAGTGAGACGGAGCGCGCGGGAGAAGCTTTCGAGATGGAAGATACAGCCGCATGACAGCGCATGGACCGATCTGTGCATGCGGGCGCAGACAGGGCGATAGAGACAGGCACAGACATGGG
>CADBUA010000584.1 GCA_902797665.1 uncultured Lachnospiraceae bacterium
TGCATATATAAAGGGAGAAAAGATAAGATAAAGCATTCTAATAGATATAATAATCATACATAAGCCAGAAGTCATATTCACCTGCACACATCTGTATGCATGCATGCACATGCATATTTGCGCTCATACCCATACCCATAACCGGACTCATAATCAAAACCATACACATATGCATGCGTAGGCATATATACATATACAGACATATATAATTATATACACCAATCATTATATGGGTATAAATATTCTATGATCACATATGCTTGCGCGCATGCGCATATATAGGACGCGGAACATGATGAGCAGAAGCAGGCTTCTCCTTTCCGGCCTGGCTGACCGCTGCCCTCTGGCGGGTTTTACTGCGCCAGGTCGGTTTTCTCGAATCTCTTCCGCATCATTGGCTTGATGCCTCCGGCCTGCAGGATCTTCATGGCCTGATCTCCCAGCGCTTCACAGGAATAAACTTCTCCAGTCTCCTTCACGCTGATGCTTCCGGCATTGATGTCGACTGTGATGGTATCTCCGGTTTTCACATGCTGGTAGAGTCCCTTACAGACAATGCAGGGAAGGCCGAGATTGATGGCGTTCCGGAAAAAGATCCGGGCGAAGCTGTCCGCGATCACGGCGGAGGCACCCATATTCAGGAGAGCAATCGGGGCATGTTCCCGGCTGGAACCGCAGCCAAAGTTGGTTTCCGCGACAATGAGGCCTCCCTTCTGAAAGTTCGGGGCAATGTTCTCATCGAGCCCGGAGAGGCAGTGGCTGCCGATCTCTTTCGGATCTGTAAGTGCGAGATAGCGACCGGGGTAAATCTGATCTGTGTCGATGTTCTTCCCGATCACAGTGACGGGACCAGTTATGATTGTTTGCATAGCGAACTCCTTCTATATTTATGATTCCAAACAGCTGGCAGTGCGCAGCACCTGGCGAACTGCCGAGGTCCTTTCCGGGCTTCGGTCATTTATCGATCAAACGATCTGATGCGCGATTGCCTGTATTCATGCATAGATGCATGAAAAATGGATAAAAATAAGGCAAAACAATATATTGTCTATTACATTAGATGTTCAACAAACCGTCATGCATGAAATATTAATATATTAATGTATAACATTTTTAAAATAAGTTATATTATTGAATTACTATATCATTGTATTACCATATTGTTATATATAATCCGCCTCCCATATCTCCCGGATCTGAAGAGATCTGGCGAAGACAGTCTCATGCGAGATATTTCCTCGGGTCCGCGATCTTTCCCTCGAGCATGCTGGAAGCGACAGCGGCTGGGCTGGCCAGGTAGATCTGTGCCTTGTTGGAACCCATTCGCCCGGGGAAGTTGCGGTTGGTGCTGCTGATACAGACCTCACCCTCCGCCAGGATTCCCTCGTGGACACCAAGACAGGCAGCACAGCCAGGAGCGGTGATGGTAGCTCCTGCGCTCATCAGATCCTGGATGATGTGCTTCTCGATGCAGTTCTGAAGAACCTCACTGGAAGCTGGAACAACGATCAGACGGGTGCCAGGAGCGATATGTTTGCCACGAAGGATATCTGCGGCCTGGACCAGGTCTTCTTCCCGTCCTCCGGTGCAGCTTCCGATATATCCCTGATCGAGGACAACGTCCCCGGAGGCGAGCACATCCGTGAGCTTTACGGCGTTGTCCGGGCTTCCGGGAGATGCCAGCGTCGGCTCCATCGTGGAGACATCAAAGAAATGGGACTCTGCGTAAGAATATCCAGGGTCCGTGAACTGGACCTCAAATGGGCGCACCGCCCGTGCTTTCACGTAATTCAGAACGTCCTCATTCGGCTGCATGTAAGCAGTCTTGGCACCCATTTCGACAGCCATGTTGCAGAGGACCATACGGCCCGCCACATTCAGGGAATCAACATAGCTTCCAGTAAAATCGATGGCTTTGTATACGGCTCCGTCCGCTTTGATCTTTCCGAGAACGTTGAGAATCACGTCCTTGGGATAGACGCCTGGCGCGGGCTTTCCCTCCAGGCGCACCTCGATGATCTCCGGTACACGCAGCCACAGTTGACCGGTCATCAGGATTGTGGCCATGTCTGTGGCACCGCAGCCTGTACCCAGGGCGCCGAAGGCGCCATGGGTTGTGGTGTGGCTGTCGGTAGCGACAATGATCATGCCCGGATAGATCACGCCTGCCTCCGGCATTACCTGATGACAGACACCGCAGTTGATGTCGAAATGGAACTTTAAATCATTCTTTTTGGCAAACTCACGCATCTCCCGCTGGTTCTGCGCGCTCTTCTGATCCGGAGCGGGTGCGTAGTGATCAAAGACGAAGGCACAGCGGGTATTGTCCCAGACTTTTTCTCCACCCATCTCGTAGAAGGAGTAGACCGTCTGCAGATAGAGATCGTTGATCTCCGCAAAGTCGATGGAAGCGGTCACGATCTCTCCGGTCTTTACATTCGTTCTGCCGCTGTTTTTCGCAAGGATTTTTTCAATGGCGTGCATAGCTTTTTTCCTTTCTGCGTGTCCGCGGCGAAAGGCCGCCGACTTCTGTGATCTTCCGAAAAGTGAATATCGTATACAATATTCAATCGTCAGGAAAAGCATAGGGGAAAGGAGAGACATTGTCAAGAGGGAAAATGGCTCTCCAGCTAAATCCCCCAGAGAGTCTCCCAGACGAAAGCTTATGTTTTCAAAAACACCAAGGCTATCTGGAAATGAATGGTGATTTTGCTGAAAAGAGAGGAGACAGATAAGAAGGCAGACAAGAAGATCGATACAGCAGACAGACTAGAAGACAAGCGATTAACTGCCTGATAAGGAAAAAGAGGCTGAGCGAACAATTGGGCGGGCGCAAGGTTGTCGAGTCAAAAACAGGTACCCCCAAAAAGGTCAATAAACAAAAGGGGTTTGAGGCGTGAGGAGAATAGGAAAAAAATAAAAGTTTCGCGCTCGCCTGATTTGGCCTTTTCTTGTCCTGAATTACGAAAAGAAGGAACA
>CADBUA010000585.1 GCA_902797665.1 uncultured Lachnospiraceae bacterium
CTGAGGCGCCTTCCTCCTTTCAGATCTTCCATTTATCTTTCCCTTTTTCATCTCTCAGCTCCCGCTCTCATTCCTGAGTTTTTCGAGCCTGTCTGAGAGATCCTTCAGCGAGAGGAGGAGAGAAGCCGCCTTTGTCTGGGAGAGGGCATTGCGGAGCGCCTGCCGGGCTGTGTTGATCTCTTCCATCTGTGCGCTTAGGCGCGCGTCTCTCTCCTTCAGAGACACGATGATCTGTCCGACCTGAAAGATGCTCTGGGAGATGGAAGTCTCCCTGGAGAGATCAGCCTTTAAGGCACAGCCCTGAAGGTCCTGGAGATCCTTTTCCGCATCCTCCCGGATGGCCCGGAAGCTCTCCTTTACGGCGGAAAGCTGCAGGAAATGGCTGTCTAAAAAGCGCAGAGCCTTTGTCATCGCGATTCTCAGGGCCTGAAGATCTTCTGTATACGCATTCTCCCGGAAGAGGCCAGAGACCAGTCCGGCGCTTTCGAGAGCCGGGTTGGCGCAAAGGAGCTTTTGAACCCGGGAGACTCTTTGCGGGAGCTCTGCGATCCTTTTCTGGAGGATTCTGCATTCGGTTAGAATCGCGGCCTGTTCCCCTTTTTCCATCTTTTTTCTCCCTTCCTCCAGTTTTCAGCCAGGAGATCGTTCAGTCAGGAGATCGAACGGATGCTTCCTGCGTGAGAGTGACAGATCATCGTGCCTGACCAGTCGCAGGCGCCTTTGGGCATTCGGCCAGGCTGAGGCGCCTACGCCCATATGGAATGGAATGTACGCCCGGCTTTTCGCGCTTGCTGTAAATGGCCAGAAGTTCTTTGAAAAGTATAGCACGACTTAAGGAGGTGAAGAGAATGGGCCTGAGAAAGGCGTTCTCTGTCAGATCCCCTCGGCAGGGAGAGAATCCCATCTCCTGCGAAAGACGGGACGGAGGCAGGAAGCAGGAACTATGGAACAATCCCGGAGAAGCTTTCAAACGATCGACATATACAACTGAACGTTTGACGGTTTCAATTGATCCAATGTATGAAACTGCTTATCTGTGTGCATTTTAGTCATAATGCACATAAAAGATGCCTTTGGATTGTTTCACTTCACCTGTTATGCTAAGATGTTTAGAGCAGGGAGATACATCTGACTGGCAGAAGACGGAGGAAGCTTCTCCCGACTGCCTGCGAGTCTCGGAGGGAAATCATGCAGAAAAAGAAAAAGGAATTTCTGACGATTGCCGGAACAGCCTCAGCTCTTTTGGGGATACTGGGGTATATCTATCTCAGCATGAACAGCAGCAGCATCATCATTAACACGCACTACAGTACCTGGAGACAGTATAAGACGACTGCCATTCTGCTGATTGCTATAGGGGCTGTGCTTCTGATCATCAGAGGATCTCAGATGATCCTGGAGAATCAGCGTATTGCCAGAGCGGAGAGTGAGAGCGCACTCCGAAAGAAGGAACTGGAGAAAAGCCGGGAGATGATGAAAAAGCTCCGAAGTCCCGAGGATATCCGGGCCTGCTTTGAGACCATTCGAAGAAAGGACCCGGATCTTTCAGATGCCTTTAGCCGCCTGGAAGAGCAACTCTCCCGGATTGCGGAACTGAAAGTGCGGATGCGGACACTTCTGGAAATGAATGACCTGGAGGTTTTTGCGAACACAGAGGAGCTCCTGGATCAGATTGAGGACTATATCTCAGCCAACTGCCGCAAGGCGGTCAACTACTATATCATCAGCGGGGACAAGCGGGAGGATCTTTTAAAATCGATCTTTGTCCTGGCGGCGGACAATGAGGAAAAGCTCAGCGAAGTGCAGAAGTTTCTGGATCAGCTCCTGGACTATGCGAACTCCCAGGAGGAGGACGACGCAGCGGTGGATACGCTGAAGATCTACCGTGACACGATCAAAAACTCGATTGCAGGGGGAAAAGTAAATCTGTAGGAACTGTCCAGTCCGCTTTGCGCACTTTGCGCTGAGCGAGGTAATTATAGTTCAAAAGGAAAGGCAAAGGCCGGAGCCGTGCGCAGGATGCGTGAATGCTCCGGGGCTGTGGAGGCGGTATATGAGTGGAAAGGATCTGAAGGAAATATTGAAAAGAACTCTGGCGGCATCTTTGGCATTGTGCCTGGGCGCTGCGCTGTGGGGCTGTGGATCCGGTTCGGTATCCAGCAGCACGAAAGGACAGGACGAGGCCCTGAACTATGAGGACGCGGTCAAGGAACTCGGTGTTTTTGTGAAGGACATCGGGCCGTCCCAGAGGCAGGCAAGGCTGGACGTCAATCTGACGGATATCTCTGTGGCGGCAAGCCTGGCGGACATCGACACCTTCCCTGTCACGGTACGGGGGAACGGGCAGATCGA
>CADBUA010000586.1 GCA_902797665.1 uncultured Lachnospiraceae bacterium
CAAATCCTGGATCAGAAACGATAGAGGAGATCTGGCTGTGAGCGCGAGAATCTGAGAAAGAGCAGGAACAGACGGACATATAGTATACTATGGCTATCAAATCCTGACGGCCCCGTATCACAATAGATATACAGTAAAATCATAGTAACCGTCGGGTCCGCTTTGACCCTTTGTCACTCAAGTGTGGCAACACAAAACAAGAGCAAAGATAGAGAATATATTCAAAAGGGGCATCAAAGATAAAGCATGCATTCAAATGGAGCATCAAAGAAATGGCATACATTCAAATAGGGCATCGGCGTCTGGGAAAGGGATGGATTTGCGTCTGCTCAGACTGAGAGATCCCTGAAATGTTTGAGAAAGAAGGAGCGATTTGATGAGGATTCGAAGCAGAGAGACCTGGTTGAGAGACAGAATCCCAGGCAGGGCCGGAGGGGGTTTGATTCGGGCGCTCCTGATCCTGGCATGTTCGTTGATGCTGTTTTCCGGAAGCGCTTTGGCAGCGCCGGTGGGGAGAGTGGGAGCGCTGAGCATTACCCCTTCCCGGGAAAACATCAAGGTTTTCTGGAAAAAGGTGGAGGGTGCGGACGGTTATTACGCTTTCATCAAGGACATGTCCACCGGGAAAGCCCGTTACGTGAAACTGAGAAACCAGACCGGGGTGAATTTCACCGGTCTGACCACATCCACCAGGTATAAGATCTGGGTCAGAGCCTATAAGGGAGGCAGCAAGGGCGAGGCCTCCACCGTCTATACCGTCAGGACCAAAGCTCCGCTGAAGGAAAAGATTGTCAGCAAACTCTCCGGGATTCACACCCTCTATTTTGAGGCTACGCTCAATGAGACATGGCAGGATGTCCCCCAGGGCACTGTGGTCACTGTGATCAAGCGCTCGAAGACAGATGAAGGGCTATCCAGCTGCAAGCTGCCGAACGGGAGACTGGTCGAGATTGTCAACTCCAGACTGACCTACACCAAGTGCCTGAACGTCTATGGGGACTACACCACCAAGGTCAAGGAACGATTTGTCAACCAGTTCGACTATTTTACCAGTCCCGGCGGATACATGGTCTGGGTGTCCACCCACTTTCAGCGTTTTTATGTCTTTTCAGGCTCTGTCAGGCACTGGAAGCTGGAGCGGACATGTCTCTGCACGACGGGCGGCTTTGAGACACCGACCTTTGCGGGGACCAATTATAGGATCTGGTACAAGAAGGGGGACACCCCCTTTGATGAGTACAGTTATGGAAAATGGGGCCTCTTCTTCGGGCAGTTTATCCACTCCTGGCCGTACTATAATGGCCAGTCCGTCAAGACAGCTGGCTACGCGACCATCGGAATGTATCCCTGTTCCCACGGCTGCGTCCGTCTGAAGGATGAAGACGCAAAATGGTGCTATGAGAACCTGGCGGAAGGAACCAGGGTTGTGATTTATTGATGGAACATGTGAGACTGAAGCTGGCGGAAGCATACATCAAAAGCTGCCAGGCCAGATTTTGAAAGATAGGGGGTCATCGTTGCGTTTGAATCCTGGAAATGATGGAGAGAGCAGGTTTTTGGAAAGAAAAAGGCGCGTGCTCCTTCTGCTGGCGCTTCTCTTCTTTTGTCTGAATGGTCTGAATGCGATAGGCATGAGGCGTTCTGTTTTTGCGGCGAATGCAGCTTCCTCGCAGAAGATTCAGAAGGTGCACACGATCTACTGGAAGGCGAAGGTGCATTCGACCGTGAGCTACAATCTGGCGAGCGGGAATGTCACGATCCCCGCGGGGACAGAAGTGCTTGTGCTGGACCGGAATTACAGCTACGGGAAAGCCAGCCTGATCCGTTACAACGACAGGAATCTCTATGTCGCGAACAGCAGGCTCACCTGGATCGAGGACATGACGACCATCGAGGCGGAGGGAGATTACAATCGGGCGACCAAGGAGTGGTTCGTGAATAAAAAGTGCAGGCTGTCCAGCCGGACAGAGTACCTGGTCTGGGTCAGCCTGGACAAGCAGAGGGTCAATGTCTTTGAGGGGAAGAAGGGCAGCTGGAAGCTCACCAAGTGGCTTCTGTGCTCCACCGGAGCGGCGGAGACGCCGACAAAGACCGGCCTCCACAAAGTGAGTTTCAAGCGGGAGTATGTGGACAGCCTCCACAACTATGTGGAGTTCTCAGGCAGTGGTTTTCACGCCTGGCCGGGGGGCGGTATGGAGAAAACGATCGGGAAACATACAGCTTCCCATGGCTGCACGCGGCTGACCCATTACAGCTCCAAGTGGTTCTATGACACAATCCCGGTGGGAACCACCGTTTATTTTTTCTGAAGATGAGCTTCAGGCGGGAAGACAGAAAAGCAGAAAAGCCCCGGCTTGGCCGGGGCTTTTCTGCTCACGGCCCGGAGGATTTATAAGCGATCGTCACGGCCGCGGTAACCAAGTGCGCTGACGATTCGCCCAGGGAAAATCCAAAGGGCCTATAGCATAATACTTTTCTTTTGAATCACTCTGCGCCGCAAGTGCGCAGAGCGGACTGGACCGTGAACCGGAATCTTCACTTCCGGAAGGAGAGCATGTACTTTGGGGCTTCCTTCCCGGTCATAAAGAGCAGATCGAGGATACTGACGGTGTGGGTGAAGTCTCCGTGCAGCTGCGGATATTCCGGGTAGCCTTCGTAGCTCATGTAGGCCAGTTCGATGCCTGCCTTCTCAAAAACCTCATCGACGATGTAGTCTTTGGCGGAGGGGCCGGAGAGATAGTAGTCCCCGCCCGCGTCGTGCACCAGGTCCATGAGCCGCTCGGTTTTCCCTTCGGAAAGAGGGTAGTCGGAGGACCAGGAGAGCTTTGTCGCAATCCCCAGCTCCATGCAGATGGTTGAAAGGAAGAGGTAGTTGATCTCGCTCAGATAGTCCAGCTTTCCTGCCTCCTCATAGAGATGCTCAAAGAGGGGCTCATAGGCTTTGAAATAGGGGGCTCTGGCGTAGTTCAGGCAGATGGCCTTCCAGTGCTCCTGGGCCCAGCGGTGGCCGGAGACCTTGGTTTCGTTGATCTTCTGATAAAACTTTCCCTTCGTCTCCACCGGGATGGTCAGCCACATCATTCCGTTCTGTGTCTTGATCTGGTTGCGGTTACGCCAGTCCCTGCGGGTGTACTGCATATCGTCGTAGAGGATAAACTCATCGACCTTGTTTATAATGTCAAAATAGCCCTTCCATGGTATATAGTCAGACTGTAAAATCGCGACTTTTTTCATGAAACCTGTATCCTGCTTTCTAGTTCTCTGCCCGATCCGCCCCTGAGGGGAGTGAGCAGTTTTTCTCATTTTGCGTCAGTCAAACAGCCCATATTTTACCATGAATTCGAGCAAACGCAATGGAAGGCAAGGGAAGGGCGAGACATATGGGAGGGGGAGGCATATGGAAGGCAATCGAAAGCAATGGAAAGCCCCGGAAAGGGCGTGCTATAATGAGCGCCTGGAAATGTTTGAAAGGGGTTCTCTATGAAACGATTTCTTGGATGGCTGGACATACATCGAAAGTCCATGGCTTTTTCGATTCTGGCAAATCTTCTCCTGATGGGCTTTTACATGGCCCTGCTGCGCCCTGTATTTGAGACCAATGACGATATGTCGATCGCGCTTTTTGTGAACCGGGGCAGACTTGTTCAGGACCCGCTCTGGCTGTTCATGAACTATCTCCTGGGGCTGATCTGCTCCGCTCTCTATCGGATCACCAACATGCTGCCCTGGTATGGGCTGATGCAGGCAGCAGGCCTTTTCTGTGCCTTCACCGCGGTATTCTACGTGATCATGCAGCTTTTTGATCACTGGTCCGCCCTGACGGTCAGTCTCCTGATTCTGAACTTCTTCGCGGCGGACGCCTATACGAGCATTCAGTTCACGAAGACTGCCGGGGTATGCGCCTCAGCAGGCATGATGCTGGTGGTCTATGCGATGCTGGGGGAGCGTCTGAAGAAGCCTCAGCTGATTTTCGGCCTTCTGATCAGCCTCTACGGCATTCTCTACCGGGACAGGGAGGCGGTGATCATGATTGCGCTCTGGTGCTTCTTCGGCCTGTACCTGCTCATGAACCTCTGGGAACTGCCGAGGAAAGACAGGGGCAGACGGGCGCTTCGCTACTTCGGGGTACTGGGGCTGTGCTTCGCGCTTCTCCTGGGGGCGCATCTTTTCGATGAGTATGGCTATAAAAGCCATCCGGAGTCCTCAGCCTACCGGGATCTCAACAACGTACGGTCAGAGCTCACCGATTATGGCTTTCCCAGGTATGAGGAAAACCAGGAGCTTTTTGATGAACTGGGCATCAGCTACAATGCTTACCGCCTGCTTTCCCGCTGGAACTTCTACGATCCGGATGTGTTCCCGCTCAGGGTACAGGAGAGGCTCCTGGAAGTGCAGAAGAGAAAGGAAATCAACCTGGAAACCCTTCAGGATTTCTTCTCCAGGTATCCGCTGAAGTGGTTTGAGAACCCGATGTTTTACGGCTATCTCTGCCTTCTGACCCTGGTGCTTCTTTTCGGGAAACGGGATGGCAGAACCTGGACCTTTGTCCTTCTGGAGCAGCTGGTGCTCACGCTGCTGTTTTTCCTGATTTTTGCCGGCGGCCGCTTCAATCTGCATCGGGTGGACAATCCGATCTGGCTCTGCGCCTGCCTCCTTCTCTGCTTTGCGCTGGATCGGGAAAAATTCGGGTCGCTTTCTTCGAAGGGGGCCATTGCCCTGGTCCTTCTGGTTTTCATCATGCAGCAGAATCTCTGGCGGGAGAGTTATCGTTCGGCGACAGAGGGGGCCATCCTGGGCAAGAATGACTACAAGAACCTGATCGCCAAAACCGCCCGGGATGAGGAACATCTGTACCTGGGCCGGGTTGGCCTCTACCAGGTAGGGACCGCCTACGGACCCTTTGATCTGGTACCGCTGGGGGCGGCTGCCAACACAGCGGCACTGGGCGGCTGGCCTGCCGGAAGCCCGGGCTATATCGCAACGCTCCGGAAATACGGAGTCAGCAACCCCTATCGGGATATGATCAACAACCGGCAGGTATTCCTCATCGAGGACAAGGATTCCATCGATCTGGTTCTGAACTATATAAGGGAGTACTACGATGAGGCGGCAAAAGCGCGGGATGTCGGATCCTTTGGAAAATACAGGCTCTACCGGATTGAGTCTGAGAGCGGATCCGGGGAAGAGGCAGCTGCTGATGGCGCATGATGCTTCCTGATTCTTCCTGATGCTTCCTGAGGCCTCCGGATATAGAAAACAGGTAACTGTCCAGCCCGCTTTGCGCACGCGCTGCGCAAAGCGAGGTTATACATTTCAAAAGCAAAGGCTGGGCGCATATTGAATGCGGGCGAAGGAGCCCGCGCCCGGCCCCGTACCTGGACAGGTACGAAAACAGAAAACCAGGCCGGCATCTACCGGCCTGGTGGCTTTTGAACGATTTTGACCTGTCCCTGCTATCTGCCCTCGTCCTGGCTTCCTCCCTCAGGGCTCTTTGGGGCAGGACAGTGGGAAGCGCTTTTCCCGACATCGTCCCGGATCACATAGAGGGGCGTGCCATTGGCGGTCAGGACAATCTTCCCGATGTAGTCCCCCAGAATGCCGATCATCAGGAAAAGGATGCCGAAAAGAATCAGCATCAGGCAGATCAGCGAGGACCATCCCGTCAGGATGGTTGAGGGATCGAGGATCTTTCGGATGATCAGGATCAGAGCCGAAAGAAAGCCGATGACGGAGAGGAGGGAGCCGAAGTACTGGGACAGGCGCAGGGGGATTGTCGAGTAGTTCAGGAAGGACAGAAAGAGCTTCAGGCTCTTTCGGAAGGTGTAGTTGGAGCTCCCGGCCTCCCGGGCATAGTGCTCCACTTCCACAGCCTTCAGATGATGGGTGGTCCGGGCGAAAAGGAGCTGGACGAAGGCATCGCTTCCCTGATAGCCTTTGATCTCATCGATGACAAAGGATCGGGCGCACCAGAAGGAGCTCATGGGAACGTCCCTGGGCCGGTCGATCAGGCGGAAGAGGAGGTACTGGGTGAGGCGCCCGGTCAGGTTTTTGAACCAGTTGAAGTTCCGCTTCCTGTATTCTCCGAACACCACATCTGTGTTCTCATCCAGCTGGTCCAGGAGGATTCTGATCTGTTCGGGCCGATTCTGTAAATCGTCGTCCATGCCGACGGCCAGATCTCCGCTTACGTACTGGAATCCGGCAAGGAGCGCGGAGTGCTGGCCGAAGTTTTTGGCCAGGTTCACAGCTGTAACCTTGTCAGGATATTTCTCCGCGGCCCTCCGGATGGCGGAGGAAGTCTGATCGCGGGAGAAGTCGTTGACCAGAATCATCTCACAGTCATAGTCCTTCCATTCTGCAAAGGAATCCATGCAGAGGTCGACGACCTTCTCGATGGTCTGTTCGGAGTTGTAGCAGGGAATCACAATGCTGACTAACATGATCCTCCTTTTTGGATGACAGCCTATCTGCCCGCTCGTGGGTAGATCAGGGGCGCCTGCTAAGGTGAAAGCAGGCAGAAGGTCCTGGGCCTGATTGCCAATATTCGAAACAGGCCTATTCTATCAGGGCACCGGGGCAAAAGCAATGAGGAGGCAGAGCTGAGGAGGCGTACATGAAGAAAATCTTGGTATTGGGGGCAAGTTATTCACAGCTGCCGCTGCTTGAGGCGGCAAAGCGTTTAGGTGTGGAGAGCGGCGCGGTCACGATTCCGGGGCCCTATGCCGGCATCTCACACGCAGACCATGTGTTTTACGCTGACATCCGGGATCCTGAGGCGGTCCTGTCCTGTGTGCGCGGCTTTGCCCCGGACGGCGTCACCACCTCCTGCATGGATCTGGGGACCCGGACCATGGGCTATCTCTGCGAGAAGCTTTCCCTGCCCGGGCCGGGCAGGGCGGGGACGGAAGGCGCTGTCGATAAGTCTCTGCAGAAGGTGATCTATGAGAAGGCAGGCATCCGGACAGCTCCTTTCCGGATTGTTCATACGGAGTCCGAGCTTCGGGAGGCCGCCTCTCTGATTGGCTATCCCTGTATGGTGAAGGCGGTGGACCTGACCGGCAGCCGGGGCATCCACCGGGCGGAGTGTGAGGAGGAGGCTCTTCTCTATTTCCAGGAAGCGATGCGCCTTTCCGGAAAAGACTACTGTCTCGTGGAGAAGTTCCTGAAAGGGACCATGTTCGGGGTGACGGGGATGATCAGCCAGGGAAGGGCGGCCTTTATCCTGCCGCTCGGAAACATCCTCCATCAGGGAAATCCCCCCTTCCCGGCCGGTCACTATGTGCCCTTTGACAGGGCCGAAGGCCGTGAGGGGAAAATCCAGGAA
>CADBUA010000587.1 GCA_902797665.1 uncultured Lachnospiraceae bacterium
AACACCCGTTTCTTCCTTCTCCCCTCCAAGAAAACCTTTTCCAAATCCCATTCTGTGAGTCCAGCCTGCGCGCACACGTCTGGACAAATTCTGCTTTCATTATACCATCTGCCGGTCAGGTCGTGAACAAGGCAGAACGCAGCCGCCTGGTTTTGTATGTCTGCCAAAGCCGCGGGCGGTCGACTCTGCGAAAAAGCTCGCGAGCAGGCATATGCCCTTGATCTACCTGTTAAATCCGAGCGGCAGCCGGAATCTATGGCTCCTGTATGCTGCCTGTGTACTCCTTGTGTACTCCCTGTATCCTTCCTGCATGCTTTTTCATATTATCTGTATACTCTATAGATTTTCTTATATTGTTTATATATGTTCTATATATCTATTATATGTCTATCTATATTCATTCTGTATGTCTCTAAAGTAATTTTTATGTGTATGATCCATATAAAAAAACACAAATATTATTTTCATCCACTTTGTACTTAGATATATTATATATTAGTGTATGTTCATGTGCTTATGCTTATAAATATATGTATATTAATAATTCATTTGCTCTGACATCCAGAATTGTCCTGCCTTTTCGGAAAAACGCAGATGATGTGAAAGGATATCGTTTCACCCTGATCCCTCCCTGAGATCAACAGATCATAGGCGCCAGAGCTGAGCGTCATCCAGAAGACGGGAGTCCATGTCCTGACTCTTGATCCTGCGTCCGGATCCTGATTTTGATTCTGATTCTGATTCCCGATCCAGAGTCTTGTATCCTGTAGCCTGAACAGCAGAGCTTCCGGAGCCTCGGAGCACTGAAGAGTGTCCGTGGGGTTTTTATTGCGAAAAGTCTTCGTGAATCATCATCTTGTAATTGGTTTTTCCTGTGTATATAATGGTTAAGCTTCTTTATAAAGTATTCCGACATCGATAGCGGGAGCCCTGTGAAATTGAACAACCGTTCCTTTGGTCTTGAATCACTGCTTCGCCCCCCCGGGCGAGAAGGTCTCTCAGGCCTGGGAGTCACAAGGCGTTCGATATGGACCAGGAATAGGCATTGAGATCAAGGATCACGATACAGGATTTATGAATCATGAAAGGGAACAACATGGAATATGTAGAAAACAATGATGTGCTGACCATCAGGCTCCCGAGGAGAATCTCCATGGACAATAAAGCCGCATTTGACAGTGAGTTCTTTGCGGTTCCGGTCTCCGAGGACAGGCTCAAAGAGATTGTCCTTGACGCCACAGATCTCCAGTATATCTCCTCATCCGGACTCCGGAGCATCCTGTCTTTCTCAAAGAGGCACCCGCTCCCCCTCCGCATTACAGAGCTGAACCCCATGGTCTATGAGATTTTCTCCACAACGGGCTTCACCGAACTCTTCCATGTCGAGAAAGCGCTGCGTCGCATCCAGGTCGAAGGCCTGAAAGAGCTCGGCCGGGGAATGTACGGCGCAGTCTACAGCGTCAACGATGAGCAGATCCTCAAAGTGTTCTACGGGATGGAATCCAGAGAGGACCTTGAAGCGCGGCTGAAGACCGTGCATACAGCCTTCGTGAAGAGTATCCCGACCATTATCCCCTTTGAGACGGTACACACGGAAATGGGTCTGGGGCTCCTGTTCGAGATGCTGTACTCCGAAAGTCTGGCGGACATGGTGCACAAGCATCCGGAGCAGATGGAAGAATACGCCATCAAGATGGCAGAGCTGGCGCAGACGATGGCACATACCCACTTTGAGGAAGGTTCCCTCAGAAGCCGCAGCGAGATGCTGAAGTCCGAATTTGCTTCCGCCTCCTTCCTGCCATCTGAGATGATCGCAGAGCTCCAGGAATACATTGACCTGATCCCGAACAGGGACACTGCCGTCCATGGGGATTTCCACGCGCGCAACATCATGCTTCTGGAAGGCGAACCGGTTCTCATCGATATGGATGATTTCTCCACGGGACATCCCATCTGGGATATCGCCTGCCTGTACCGGGTCTACCCCTATCTGATCAGCCTGGATCAGGCAAAGGCAGACAGACTCTTCGATCTGAACGGAAAAGTGCCCTATGACGCGTTCTATTACCAGGTCATGCATTTTGACCGGAAGGAAGTCCCTCTGTTCTGGGAGCTGTTCCTGAAGGAGTATTTCAAGGGGTTTGACGAGGAAAACGTAAAGCGCTTCATGAAGGTGGCGGAGTTTTATTCCGACCTCATGGTAATCCGCTTCGTTGTGGATCGCTGCCGGCCGATGGCGAATCAGCCGGATCAGTCGGATCTGCTCTCGGCGAAAATCGGCTTGATTGAGGATATCCTGTCCAGGATGAGACAGTATGATATCAGGAACCTGGTAGCCTGCCTTGAGGAATGGAGATGACGGAGATGACCAACCGGAGGAGGAACCTGGTGCTTTTTGCCTTGTGCCTCGTCAATCTATGCCTGGGGAGCATCTACACCTTCAGTGTGTTCTCCCAGGCCATGATCCAGTACCTGAGCGAGACAATGGGGCTGACCATCAGTCCCGGCGCCATGGCGATGGTGTATACGACGGCAAACTGTATTGGGCCGGTGACGATGATCACCGGAGGCAGAATCAATGATACGCTGGGCCCGAAGCTGGTCATCCTCATCGGAGGCATTCTCTTCGGCGGAGGGATGTTCCTCTCGGGCTTTGCCAGGGGTGTCGCCTTCATGATGGTCAGCTTTGGCATCATCGGCGGACTCGGCCTTGGGATGGCCTACGGAAGCACGATTTCGACCTCTGTAAAGCTTTTCCCTGAAAAAAGCGGTCTGGTGGGTGGAATCACAACGGCCTGTTATGGGCTTAGTTCCGTAATCCTGCCCCCCATCGTGAGCATGCTCGTCGCCAGGACCAATGCCCCCTCCGCCTTTCGGATCGTCGGACTTGTTTTCATGGTCATCATCGTGTTGTGCGCCCTCTCTCTGGGAAGTCTGAACTTCGCCAGTACAAACGCCGGGCCGGCTCGGGGCAGTGACGCGGACATTCCCTGGAACAGAATGCTCAGAATGCCGGTATTCTATGTCATGCTCCTGCTGCTGATCTGCGGAGCGTTTTCCGGTATGATGATCATCTCCCAGGCTTCGTCCATCTCCATCAACACCATGGAGCTTGATGCCTCGAAAGCGGCCCTGATCGTGTCCATTCTCGCCCTTTTTAACACGGCGGGAAGGATCGCCGCAGGATTTTTGTCAGACAAGATCGGACGGGTCTGGACCCTCCGGCTGGCTTCAGCCCTTTCGGTGGTGGCTGAGCTCTGCCTCCTCCTCTCCGGGCCTGGAAAAGGATTCTTCTTCTATCTCGGGATTGCCCTGGCCGGCGTGAGCTTTGGCTCCTTCATGGGGGTATACCCGGGCTTTACGGCGGACCAGTTCGGCTTTCGCTACAACAGCGTCAATTATGGGATCATGTGCATTGGATTCGCACTGGCCGGCCTCTTTGGCCCGATGATCGCCGGGAATTCCTTCAGCAGTACAGGGTCCTACCGAAACGCCTTCCTCTACGCGGGCATCTTCTCAGCGGCAGGTCTGGCGCTCACATTCCTGTACGCAGTTATGGCGAAAAAAGAGAAGAACAAGGCAAGATAAATGTTAATAAAATAGATTAAATTCA
>CADBUA010000588.1 GCA_902797665.1 uncultured Lachnospiraceae bacterium
ACAGGTAATGGAAGGACCAGGACTCCCCGGCACCGATCCTCACAGTTCCGGAGATGTGGTTTTTGATCTGTGAGATTTCATCTTCCGCCATCTGCATCAGACGAACGATTTCTTCGGCCCTTTTCCGGAGCACCATACCTTCCTCAGTAAGGGTGATCTTGCGGTTCCCCCGAACAAAAAGAGCTGTGCCGAGTTCCTCTTCCAGCTCTCTCATCTTTTTCGACAGTGAGGGCTGGGCCACATGAAGAGCCTGAGCCGCAGCGGAGATCGTCCCCTCACTGACTACTGCCAGATAATATTGAATCGTCCGTATATATATGTATACCATACGCCTTTGCTATTTCTATTCAAATATAGCATAGGAAAGTATAGTAAGCAAGCATTTGACCATAGGAAGAGGCCGGATATAATCGTAGTTGAACCAAAGAAGCGTTATTATGGAGGCTTGAATTATGGCATTGATACAGTTGGATTTCAGGTCTGAGACCTTGAAAAGATCAGTTTCCATGAATGTGATTCTTCCGATTGAAAAGTTCCAGGGACCATACCCTAGCTTATATCTTCTTCATGGTCTTACAGATAATTGCAACGCCTGGCTCAGCTACAGCAGAATCCGTCTGTGGGCTGAAGAAAGCGGGCTTGCGGTGATCATGCCATCCGGTGAAAATTCGTTTTATATGGACATTCTCGTAAAGGACGGATGTCTGGGTGACTTTGGCGAGTACATCGGGCGAGAGCTCGTAGAGCTGACGCGGGAGATGTTTCCGCTCTCCAGAAGGCGTGAAGATACCTTCCTTGCAGGTCTTTCCATGGGGGGCTTCGGAGCCTGCCGGAATGCTTTGAAGTACTGCGATACATTCGGCAAGGCCGCAATCCTGTCCGGCGCACTGCATTTCTATGAATACCCTGTCAGCTGGGTTGAAACAGAGGGAAACATCATCGGGGAAGTTAGAAACTTTGGCAATCTGGAGGAGACGAGAAATACAGACCGAAACCCCCGTTATCTGATTGAAGCCATCAAAGCCGATCCGGACAGGCAATTCCCGGCATTCTATGTGGCCTGTGGACTACAGGATGTGCTGCTGGAGGCGAATCGATCCATTGCCAATGCGCTTACGGAAGCCGGTGCTGACGTCACTTATGAAGAGGGGGAGGGTATTCACGACTGGTATTTCTGGGATACCTATATTGCCCGTGTTCTGAAGTGGCTGAACTATTCCGCTGCAAGCAGAGCAGGAAAACAGATCTGAAGAGAAATCTGACCAGGCATACGGATATATCAGCAAGCTGAACGAGATGTTATACCCGCGGGCGTGAGAATCTGCGACTAAACTGGCGCGAGCGGGCATATACCGGTGAAACACCTGGCAAATTCGAATGGTTCCCGGTATATAAGACATATTCGGGAACTGTCCAGTCTGCTTTCAGAAGGGAGATCGTAAAACCACAGAAAAGCTGATCACGGAATGTCGGAAAAAACAGCTTGAACAGCTGCATGATTCGCAGACCTGTATTGACAGGATGGACGGGCTGAGTTATCAGCTGAGAAAAGCGTAAGGAGTCTGTGACATGAAAAACGGATTATGGAAGATTGTATCGCTCGGCATTGCCTTTTGCATGCTTTTTGCGGGGTGCAGTTCAGCTGATACAGGAGAGGACAGGCGGAGCGAATTGCAGAGCACATCGTCTGCTCAGGAAAATGGAGAAATGTCAGAACTGCCTGAAGAAGGGGGGCCAGAGATGCCCGAATACACTTACAGAACACAGGAAACATGGGTGCAGAACGGCGGTTTGAATATCTATGGAATGGCCTATATCCCTGATATGAATGGCAGGCTGCCGCTTGTGATCTTTTCCCATGAGCTCGGAAATGACCATACATCCGGCGAGCGGTATGCCGAAAGGCTGGCGGAAGCCGGATATGCTGCATATGTCTTTGATTTTTGCGGCGGCACAGTCGGCGGGAACAGAAGTGACGGCAGCAATCAGGGAATGTCTGTTCTGACGGAAGCTTCCGATCTGGAAGCTGTGCTGGAATCCGCAAAAACATGGGACTTTGTTGATCCGGAAAGGATCATTCTTCTTGGCGGCAGTATGGGCGGACTTGTCACAAGCATCGTCGGAAGCAGCCATCAGGATGAGATTGCCGGAATGATCCTCATGTACCCGGCACTGTCTGCAAAGGTCGACAGCGGAACGGAGCGATACAAGACGGAGGATGAAGTACCGGAGGATGTCAGCCTGTTTGGCGGATGGATCCACGTAGGGAAAAACTATGTCACGGATCTGTGGAAGGTTGATTTCGATCAACTGCTTTCTTCCTACAAAGGACATATGCTGCTTCTTCACGGTGATCAGGACAGCACTGTACCGATCTCCTGGTCGGAGAACGTAAAAGAGATCATCCCGGACTGTGAGTTCTATGTGATCAAAAACGGAGGGCACGAATTCTTCGGACAGCCGTTTGAGGATGCCATGTCGTATATCCTGCCGTATCTGGAAGGACAGCTGAACAACATAAACGAAGAGCATGGAATAAATGAAACAATGCTGCAGATGAAAATCGATGACACCGCTGTTGCCGTAGATTGGGAAGATAATGAATCCGTGGATGCACTGATGAGGCTGTGCCAGGAAAGCTCCCTGACAATCCGGATGTCCATGTACGGCGGGTTTGAACAGGTCGGACCCATTGGACAAAGCCTTCCCGGAAACGACAGCCAGATCACGACACAGGCTGGGGATATCGTTCTTTATTCCGGCAATCAGATCGTCGTGTTCTACGGGTCAAACTCCTGGGCCTATACCAGACTCGGCCATATCAGTGATAAATCTGCCGAGGAAATGGCAGAACTGCTTAGTAATGGTGACGTAACGATTACGATCGAAAAAAGGTAACGCAGCATCTGGGAGGAAGTTTACAGAAAATGAAGAAGATATTTCTGACACTGGCGCTGTGCTTTACAACTGGCATTCTTCTGACTGTATGCGCCAGAAGCGGCATGGAAACAGGGAATTTCGTGCCACAGGAAGAGCCGCAAAGCATTACGGAAGCGATTCCTGCATCTGAAACACAGATAAGCGAATCTCAGGAGGTCAATTCTGACGCGGGGACAGCGGCGGAAATCCCGGCTTCCGATGCGCCGCTTGTGTATTTTACCTCCGATATTTCTGAGGAAGGTCTGGTAAAGGTCTTTGAGGCTCTCGGCTGGACAGCGGGAGGAAATGTTGCGGTCAAGATCTCGACCGGCGAACCGCCTGCAAGCAACTATCTGCGCCCGGAGCTGATCGGTAATCTGGTAAAGAAAGTAGATGGCACGATCGTGGAATGCAATACAGCGTATGGAGGTTCCCGCTCCAGCTCTGCCATGCACAAACAGGTTGCCGAAGATCATGGCTTCACTGCCATTGCGGACTTTGACCTGATGGATGAAGAAGGCGAAGTGGAATGGCCCATGACAGGAGGAAAGAGGCTCGATAAGGTGATCGTCGGCAGCCATGCGGAGAACTATACCGACTGGGTGATCCTCTCACATTTTAAAGGACATGCCATGGCAGGCTTTGGAGGCGCGATCAAGAATGTCGGCATCGGCATTTCCTCTTCAAGCGGCAAAGTTTATGTCCACAGCGCCGGCAGCAGAACCAGCGGCAGTATCATGTACAGCGACCAGGACGCCTGGCTGGAGGCGCTGGCAGAGATGGTATTCGGTTTCAGCAGCCATGTCGGTGAAGAACATATCGTTTATATCAATGTCATGAACCGGCTCTCCGTGGACTGCGACTGTGACGGGCATCCGGAGGAAGCGGATATCCATGACATCGGCATTCTGGCAGGCCGTGATCCGGTAGCCCTGGACCAGGCCTGTGTGGATCTCATTTATCAGGCTGAGGGGAACGAGTCCCTGGTAAATCGCATTGAGTCCCGTCATGGAATTCATACCCTGGAGCATGCGGAGAGGATCGGCCTCGGCAGCAGGAGCTATAAACTGGTAAACATCGATGACTGAGATCTTCGCAGAAGTTAGAAGGGAATCCATTTATATCTGGTATTATTTCGAGATCCAGTTCCGGCAGATCTGCGGGTACTGGATCCTCGGCATGCTGATCGGGTCTTTCATTTCTGTTTTTGCCAAGGATAAGATCCATGGCATCTTTGCCGGCATGAAGGATAAAAAGTGGGGACTTCTCGGGATCATTCCTGCCTGCTTTCTGGGGATTGTCTCGCCGCTTTGCATGTATGGAACAATCCCCATCGCTGCGTCATTCCGGAAACAAGGAATGCGGGAGGACTGGCTGGCAGCATTTATGATGGCGTCGATCCTTTTAAACCCACAGCTGATTCTCTACAGTGCGGCGCTTGGCAGTACTGCCCTCCTGGTTCGGATCATCAGTTGTTTTCTGTGCGGCCTTCTGGCAGGCATCCTTGTTTTTCTGTTTTATCGGAACAGGGTTTTTTTCGATTTCAATGGGTTTGAAGCGAGGGCCAGCCATGATACACATCCGAATCTGCTGATCCGGTATTTGATGAACGTTTGGCGGAATATAAAAGCGACAGGGCTGTATTTTCTTTTCGGTATCCTGCTGTCCGCCCTGTTCCAGCATTATGTGCCGCAGGACCTTATAGCGAAAGTGTTCGGGGGAAATGAAGCGTGGGGCGTCCTGATGGCTGCAAGCATCGGGGTGCCGCTTTATGCCTGCGGAGGCGGAACCATACCGCTTCTTCAGGACTGGCTCATGAATGGGATGAGTCTGGGGTCCGCTGCAGCCTTCATGCTTACGGGACCCGCGACAAAGATCACGAATCTCGGTGCGCTGAAGATCGTGATGGGTCTCAGGCGATTTCTGCTGTATCTTGCTTTTATCATGTTGTTTTCATTGCTGTCGGGAATCATAGTGAATGCCATCCTTTAACATACACCGGGAACTCCATGGGCAGACACTCCTTTGAAATATCGTAAGCTGTCCAGTTCGCTTTGGCCGCTTGCTGCCGAGCGAAGTCATACAGCTTAAAAGAAAAGGCCAGGCATGCTTTTCATGCGGGCGCAGGAGCCTGCGCCTGTTTCGTGGTCTTGTCATACCCATACGCGTTGTAGGACTCATGATCCAGGCACAACGCTAAGTCCCAAGGAGATCGTCCTCAGAGACCTGCTGAGCGCGAGCACGCAGCGCTCCACACTGAGGCAGAGAAGCTTCAGGCGGGAGAGATTCCGCATGTCTGCCGCGATGCCCATGGAATCCATTCAGGCCTCAGCGTCTGACAGGCCCATCTCGTCAGGTAGCTTGTTAGCGATGTCCATCAGGCGCCTGTTGAGAAGATCCTCTCCACCTGCCTGCTGACAGTACTCTGATTGATGCCTGGTTTGGAATCTATTCAGCACCTGATTGACACCTGTTTGACAGATGCTGTTGCGCCTGCATCATTTATCACATAAAGAAGCTCTTGCCTATACTGGAATACCCGAAAGCCTCCGGAACCCTCATTCTGATAATGGCGTCAGATTCACTCGGAGAGAAGAACAGTATGCGACATCAGATAGATCGTATTGTGATCCGGAAATTCGGGGGCGAAGTCACCCGATCATTTTCCTGAAACTCCTTAGAAAGCTGGAATGAGATGATGGACTCTTTTTGATGTTTTTGAAGGTCGGGCTCTCCAGATCATCCACGGCGGCAATCCTGTCCTTCGGTGGATGGCGGAAATGTGGCAGTGGAGATCGATGCGGCGGAGAATATCAAGCCAGGCAAGAAAAAAGACCACGGAGAAGATCGACGGCATCGCTGCCTGGATCATGGGGCTGGACAGAGCGATCCGGCATGAACAGCGGGGCAGGGCAGTGTGTACGATGACCCGGAGCGCGGTCTTTGGGTGTTCTGAAAGAAAAGCCCCGCTCAGCTGGATTGCCGGGCGGGGTGAGGATCATACATGCGCATTTGCCTGATAGGCGGCATCATTTCTGGAAAGAAGGCAGATGCAGTATTGGTTCATGCTGATGCCTTCTTTCTTTGCGTTAACAGAAAGGGAGCGGTGCAGGCTTCTCGGCATCCTGAGCTTGAACTGTCCAGAGAATTACGAGAGATCCAAGGAATCTGAAGGCTCTGCGATTTTAATGCCATCTTCCAGGGCAGCAGTAAACCATACTCTCTTTGCGTCCTCTGCGTTTTTTTCAAGATCTTCAATTGTCTCAGCGCAGGTAAGGCATCCGGGAAGATCGGGAAATTCTGCGG
>CADBUA010000589.1 GCA_902797665.1 uncultured Lachnospiraceae bacterium
CAAGTATAACATGAACAGAAGCCTATATGAACAATTGCTGGCATACTGCAAGTCAGATGCCTATCCCTTCCATATGCCGGGCCATAAGCGCCGGCTTTTATCTTTTGCGGATCCCTTCTCTTTTGATCTGACGGAGATTGACGGGTTCGACAACCTGCATCACGCGGAGGGTGTGATCCGGGAAGCGGAAAAGCGGGCAGCCGCCCTCTACCATTCGGAAGAGACACACTTTCTCGTAAACGGGAGCACCTCGGGAATCCTCAGCGCCATCGGGGCCTGTGCCCGGAAGGGAGAGGTTCTTCTCATGGCCAGGAACAGCCATAAAGCTTCCTACAATGCGCTGGCACTGAACCATCTCAAAGTCCGCTATCTCTACCCGGAGGAAGGTGGGATGCTCCATGGGAGGATCAAGCCCCAGGAGGTTGAGCGGGCACTCAAGGAAGGGCTGCGGGAAACAGGAGAGAAAACAGGAAGAGAAACACAGGACAGGAAAGAAAATCTGGGGAAGAGAGAAGCAGAGGCTTTCCAGAAATATCCCCTGGATTCAGTGTCCAGGGAAAAAACAGGGACAGCTTCAGATCTGGCAGGAGAGACGGTGACAGCTGCTTCCAGCTGTCCTTTCTGCGCAGTCTATCTGACCTCCCCGACCTATGACGGGATTGTCTCTGATGTTGCGTCCATTGCGGAGATCGCCCACAGCTATGGTCTTCCGCTGATTGTCGATGAGGCCCACGGCGCTCATTTCGGGATGCATCCCCTATTTCCACCTTCCTCTGTTTCCCTCGGAGCGGATCTGGTGATCCACAGCGTACACAAGACCCTGCCTTCCCTGACGCAGACCGCGCTGATCCATGTGAACGGAAATCTTGTGGACCGAAGGGCGCTGCGCCAGGAGCTCTCTACCTATCAGACCAGCAGCCCGAGCTATATTCTGATGGCCAGCATCGATGCCTGCATCCAGCTCCTCACAGATCAGGGGGCAGAGCTTTTTGATGACTTTGCTCTGAGACTTCGGATCTTCTACGAATCCATCGGAATTCAGATAGCAGGGATCTATCCTGGAACTGGTCTTTCAGGAGAATTGTCCCCGCCATCCGGGGGGCTTTCAAGATGGAAAAACTGGAAGCAGATCGAACAATATAACCATACGGAACATACAGTGCTCAGAGATGAAAGCGTGCAAGGTGAATATGCTGAGCATACAGATCATGCTCTGAGAGAAGAGAAGGGATCTGGAGAAAAGAGAGCAGGGGGAAATGACAGAGGGGGAAATGATAGGGGCAATAGAGACCATATAGATCATATAGATAAGAGAGACTCATCAGTCAAGAGATACAATCGAGAAGATATAGAGCCAGGAGGGAGAGCCGAAGCTATGGAGCTGAAGCATGTCCGCTGCTTCCCCGCGGATGATCTTTCCAAGATCTCTCTGATGCCGGATCCGGAGCATTTGACCTCCCGGGCACTTTATGATCTTCTGCGCGACAGGTATGATCTGCAGCCGGAGATGTGTACGCCTGTGTCTGTGCTCATGCTGACTTCAGCCGCGGATACCGCGGAAGGGTTTGAGAGACTTTCAAAGGCCCTGCATGAGATAGACGCGGAGATTGAGGCAAAGGCAGAAGAAAAGCCAGAAGAAAAAACGGGAGAAAGAGTGGAAGAAAGATCCAGGAGGACCGTCCGGGAAGAGCTGTGGACAGCCTCAGAGGATCTGCAGGTCTGCCATGATGAAAGAAAGAGGAGGCTGGACTTCCGGGATAGAACCAGGAAGGAGAAGGGGAGCGGGATCGAGTACGGGATTATGGGCGAAGACAAGAAGGAGATCCAGTCAGGGAGAGGGCATCTTCCAGACCGGCTGGAGCTGCCGGATCGACCAGTCTTTATAAAAAGCAATGAAATGGATCGAGAACCCATTCCGGACCCATTCATGGATCGAAGACTTTTTTCCGTGGATATGGTACTGACGATCTCAGAGACCCGAAGAAGAGAGCAGGAGGCTGTCTCTCTGGGAGCTTCAGCAGGGCGGATCAGTGGGGAGTATCTTTATCTCTATCCTCCGGGGATTCCGCTTCTCTGCCCAGGAGAGCGCATCTCGGAGCATCTTCTGAAAAGGATCCAATCTCTGAGGGAGGAAGGGTTTGAACTTGAAGGGCTGGAAGACCACCAACTGGAAAGGATTTTCGTGGTGAAGTGAGGACTGCTCCTGCATCTCGCAAGGGATAGGGATAAGGATGAGGATGGGGATAA
>CADBUA010000590.1 GCA_902797665.1 uncultured Lachnospiraceae bacterium
CTGCGGCAAATCCTAAGTGCCTCTCGTATATACCGGGATCCATTCGAATTTGCCAGGTGCTTCTTTGCTATATGCCCGCTCGCCCCAATTTCGCCGCAGATTCTATCGCTCGCGGATATATAAACTGCGATTCCTCCCTCCGTCAGAATCGCACGGAATGTTTATTCTGATGCCTGACTCTCTTTTTCCCGTCGCCTGGGATTGTGCCAGGCTCCGAAAGGCGGAGTCCCTTCTTCCCATTCTCCTCCTCCAGTCTCTCCAGAAGCCTGACCGCAGGCAATTCTTTCTCTGCCAGGATATCCTTCCGTTTATTGTGGGGATCCTGTCCGACCAGCCCGTCTGTCTTCCTGTAATCCTGAAAGCACTGAGAGATCGTCACCTTACGGAATCCTTGCCCCATCGACAGGATCAGCTGTGCCGGATACATGTACAGGCTTCCCCTGATCTGAGAGTACCCCTGATATAAGTTCAGTAAAAAACATGCACGCATAAGCAATTGTTTAACGCATCCACGAATATCTATATTTATATCTATATCTATATCTATATATATATATACGAAACTGCCCAGCCTGTTTTGCACGCTTGCTGCGCAAAGTGAACTGGAAGTTTACGTGAATTCTAAGAAAAATCGCTTTCCATTTCCATGGAGATCTGCCGGATCTTTCCGGAGAAAAGGATTTGCGGAGGGGGAAGATGGATGATAGAATTCAATTGTTTAAACGAAAATGCATTGAATGAAATGTTTTTTATGACTTCCCGTCTCTTTAGACCTTTCCGGGAGGCTCTGTCAGGAGAAAAAGAGAGATGAGGAAATGGAACTACAGGTTTGAGGTGCCGGATATCAAGAAATGCCGGATGATTGTCTATACAGACTGTAAGAATGAGGCAGATGACCAGTTCGCTCTGGCCCATCACCTGATGACTCAGAAGTTTATGGTGAAAGGGATTATCGGAGCACATTTTAACGGAAATGCCGGTGTCTGCGGGGCTGGAAAGACCGCGCAGGCCTCGGTGGATGAAATCCATAAGGTTCTCCGGCTGATGGATGTTGACGACATGTATGAGGTCTACCGGGGGACGGAATACCCCCTGGAAGATCTGTCCACTCCGCGGAAATCAGAGGCCGCGGAGTTCATCATCCGCGAAGCCATGCGGGACGACCCGCATCCCCTCTTTATCGCCTGCCAGGGGTCTTTGACGGACCTGGCCTCCGCGATTCTCATGGAGCCTCAGATCTGCTCCCGCATGACGGCCATCTGGATCGGCGGAGGCATGTATCCGGAGGGCGGCTTTGAGTTCAACTGCAAGATGGACCCTCTCGCCGCAAACGTCCTCATGAGCTCTTTGATGCCTGTCTGGCAGATCCCGATTATGGTATACAAACAGATGGCTGTCAGTCTGAGTGAACTGCAGCTGAACGTTCAGCCCTGCGGGGCCATTGGGGACTATCTCTTCAGCCAGATGGTGGAACTGAACATGAAAGCTGCCGCCTACGCGGAGAGAATCGCGGAGGAGACCGGAGATTTTGAGAAGGGCTTTTCCACCTGGCCCCAGGGGGAGACCTGGGGACTCGGGGACAGCCCCACAGTGGGGGTTCTTCTGGAAGAATCAGAGAAGACGGACATCTACGAGATGCGGCCGGCTCCGAGCATTGACCCGGAGACGCTGAAGTATTCCTTCGAGACGCAGAATCGGGAGATCCGGGTTTACAGGGAAGTCAATGCGCGCCTGATCCTGAATGACTTCTTCGCGAAACTGAAGCTGAATTATGGCGGGGCAGGGAACTGACAGCTCGATGTCCAGTCTGCCCTGACCGCATGTCGAAAAGAGAGGGAATACAGCTCAAAGGCAGAAAGTAACAATTCAACTGTATAAAATATGTTATTGAATGAAACGAAAACGGAAAGGGAAAGGGATGCGTTTTCAGATCAGAGAAATCAGAGTGGAGCATCAGATCTGCCCACTGGGAATTGATGAGAAAAGTCCTCAGATCTCCTGGAGCCTCAAGTCGGACGAAGCGGATGTATTGCAGGAGTCTTACAGCCTGGAGGTCTGCCGCGAGGCTGGAGAAGACCTTATTCTGGTGTGGAAGAGCGGGGAAGTGAAAACGCGCTCTTCCATCAACATTGCCTATGCGGGGGAGGCCCTTCTGCCGAAAACCCGCTACCGGGTGCATCTCACGGTCAGAATCACGTCGGGCGAGACCGCGGAGAAGGAGACCTTCTTTGAGACGGGGCTTCTGAATCCAGATCTCTCCGCCTGGCAGGGAGCTGAATGGATCGGCTCTCCCCGGGAGATCCTCACATCGTCCCGGAGGGGCGTCTTTGCCATAGAGAGCAGCTTCCGTATTCAGGGCGGAGTCGGCAGGGGCGGTATCGTATTCGGTGCCGGAGACAGGCGGCTCCTGGATCCTGCCAAAAACGAGTACGGGATCTCCGGGGAGAACTATATCAGCTATGAACTGGTCTTTCCGGAAGAGAATGAGAATGGAGAGCGGGCGAGGCTTGAGATCTTTCGGGTAGGCTACGCGCCCGGGGACAGCAAGGATCAGCCCTTTGCCGTGACAGATCTCCCGGCGCTGGACAGAAACGCTTTTCATACGCTCCGGGTGGAGGTCTACGGGGATAACGCCAAAGCCTTCCTGGATGGGGATCTCATTGATGCCGCCCTGGAGAAAAACCTCATGGGGCAGCTGGAGGAAGCGGGAAGAACCCTGAACCCGAGAGGCTTTAACGATGTTGTGACCTATCCCAGGCTGAACCAGATCGGCTTCAGTGCCGGGAAAGGTTCAAGGCTGGAGATCCGGAAGCTGGAAGTCAGAAACCTCCGCGCTCCGGGCCGCGCCTTCATCCGGGAAGTCCCGGGATCAGACCTGGAGGGGCGGGAGAGCCTTTTTGACAGCTGCCTGAGGAGGGAAGGGGAGTGCTTTGTCCTCGAGGGGGAGGCCCTTGTGACGAGAGAACCCCGGAGCGCCTCGATCCCGATGCTCCGGCGGGGATTTGACCTGAAGGAGAAAAAGATTGCCGAGGCCAGGATCTACGCTACTGCCCGCGGGGTCTACAGCCTCTATGTCAATGGAGAGGAGCTTCCGGGATCGATTCTCTCTCCGGGTCTTACCCAGTACGACAAAAGGATCAACTATCAGACCTACGATGTGACAAAGCTTCTTACGGGCGGGAAAAACGCCATCGGGGCTGTCCTCTCTTCCGGCTGGTGGTCGGACGCTTCCACCTTTACGGTGCGGAACTTCAACTACTTCGGAGATCGGGAGTCGCTGCTCCTTCTCCTTTGCGTCCGCTATGCGGACGGGGAGATGGATGAGATCGTCAGCCGGCCGGGGGAATGGAAAGTCTTTACCGATGGCCCCTATCGCTATTCAGGTTTCTTCCTGGGAGAAATCCTGGACGGGCGGAAAGTATCCATCCTGGAAGACTTCTCTCTTCCGGACTTTGATGACGCCAGCTGGGAGGCGGCCGAGGAGATTCAGCCTGTGAGAATTCCGGCCTTTTACGCCATGCCTAAGGGCTTTGGGAGACCCTGGCCGGAGGTAAACGCGGAAAAACCGCTTCTCATTGGCGGATACGATGCCCCGGTTTCAGTGGTGGATCGGCGTTCTGCCATCTCCCGGGAGGAGGAGTTCCCTGGGGTCTATGTCTATGATCTTGGTCAGGAGATGGCCGGTGTGCCCAGAATCCGCCTCAGGGAGACATCGGGGACGGAGATCATTATCCGCTATGCCGAGATCAAATACCCGGATCTTCCGGAATACAGCGGTCGGGCAGGCACGCTGATGATGGAAAATTACAGGGATGCGACCAGCACAGATCTTTATATCTGCCATGGCGGGGAAAACGAGGTCTATCAGCCCCGCTTTACCTTCCACGGCTTCCGCTACATCGAGATCAGCGGGGCAAAGAATCCGCCGGAACCCTTTGAGGTGGAGGGTCTTCAGTACTCGTCCATAGAAGCCTTCGACGGGGCTTTTGTCTCTGATCATGCCCTCCTCAACCGCTTCGCTGAGAACGTTCGCTGGTCACAGCTCTGCAACTTCATCAACATCCCCACGGACTGCCCCCAGCGGAATGAGCGCATGGGCTGGGCCGGTGACAGCCATGTGTTCTGCCATACGGCTTTATTGGGGAGCAATCTGGAGCCTTTCTATGTCCGGAACATCCAGGCTGCCTGCGATCTTCAGACCCCGGAGGGACAGTTCCCGGAGATCATGCCCATCGGCGGCGGCTTCGGGGGCATCACCTACGAAATTGCCCCGCTGGTTCTGGCGGAGGAGATTTACAGGGCATCCGGAAATGCCCGCGTGATCGAACGCTTCTGGCCGAACTTTGTCCGCTACATGGACTACATGAAAGATAAGGGCCTGCCCGGGGACGGAGACTTTGCCGCGGTGGGACCGCTTGGGGACTGGCTTGCCCCGGAGGAAACCGACCTCCCGCTCCTCTGGAATGCCTTCTACTACCGGGAAGCCAGACAGATGAGCCGCTTTGCGGAGATTCTGGGAAAAGAGGAGGAGCGGCAAGCCTATGAAGCGCTGGGAGCGCGCATCAAAGCCTACTGGCAGGAACGCTTCATAGACCCGGAGACCGGAAAGACCCGGAACGGAGACGGTTCTCTTTGTGACAGCGAAAGCTCCTACGCAATCGGCATCTGCTATGGTCTTGCCAGGGACCCACAGGCCTTTGGAGAGCATCTTTCCCGGAAGGCGAAAAGTCTCCATCATACGGTGGGAACCGGATTCTTTGGGACAGGGCTTCTGAATTTTGCCCTCACAGAGACCGGGCACCTTCAGGATGCCTATAAAAACATGCTGAAGACCGATTGCCCCTCCTGGCTTTATCCGGTGACCCAGGGGGCGACGACGATCTGGGAGCGGTGGAATTCCTTCACCAGGGAAAAGGGTTTTGGCGGAAACAACGCCATGAACTCCTTCAATCATTACTCCCTGGGCAGTGTTCTGTCCTGGCTTTATGAGATGGTTCTGGGAATCCAGAGAGACCCGGGATTTCCAGGAGAGGGGCGGTTCATTTTCCATCCGCATATTCAGGAAGGTTTCCTCCATACTGCCTCCGGCTCTATTGCCTCCCCTTATGGAAAGATCCAGGCAGCCTGGCATCTGGAGGGGAAAGAGGTCTCCTACTTCGTGAGTCTTCCGGCCAACACCACAGGCAGCCTGATTCTGCCTGCTGGAAAAAAGCAAGAGTTCGGTTCAGGGGAACACCTCTTCTGCTTCAGCATCTGACAGAGAGAGGGGCTTTTTGCGAGCGTGCTGAGAAAAAGGAAAAACAGAGAATAGAGAATAGAGGATAGAGGATAAAGGATAAAGGATAAAGGATAAAGGATAGAGGATAGAGGATGGATCCGGAGCGGAAGATATACCCGCGAGCGTGAGGACTTGCGAAAAACTTTGGCGCGAGCGGGCAGATACCGGTGAATCACCTGGCAAATTCGAATGATTCCGGGTATAAAGCGGAAGAGGCAAA